>JBAZTN010000061.1:0-14692 GCA_041661895.1 Methylobacter sp.
TTCGGCAAGCTCAAGCACTACCGCAGAATTGCCACACGTTATGAGAAAAAAGCCATTAATTACATGGGGATGCTGTCGTTTGCCTCGGTACTTTTATGGTTGAGATGAAACGTCAACAGAGCCTAGAGTTACCCTTCAGTAATAATCCATAAAGAAACATTTATTGATCTGGCTCAATTTTTTTATTCCGTATTTTGTTTAAATAGCGACGCGTTGATGCAAATCAACTGTTTCCCTTAATCAATATCATCAATATCGGTGGAGAATCACTATGAATGAAACACAAGAAAAAGATAATTTCTGGCTTTATGTAGCTGGCCTTGTTTTAGCCATGATTGCTCTCGTGGTTACAATTAAAAGCAGTGAGCATGACAAGTACGAAAACTCTGCAAAAGCGATCGCTGAAGATGCCTCTAATTCAGCGTATAGAAACAAATAAAATACTTTTCCTTCTTAGCAGTAATTATCGTTTTGCCGCATTCAACAACTTAAACACCTTCCTCTGAGTTGTTGAGTGCGGAAGTTCAATTAAATCTTCGTAACCTGGGTTGTTTAGTGATTAAGCCATATAGAAATTAAACAGCCCTTTTTTAGCAGTGGGCAAATACAAAACCTCTGTAAAAGCGATCGCTGAAGATGCCTCTAATTCAGCGTATAGAACAAAATAAAGGACTTTTCCTTACTTAGCAGTAAGTATCATTTTGCCGCATTCAACAACTTAAAATCCTACCTCTAAATTGCTGAGTGCAGAAGTTCAATTAAACTTCGTAGTCTGGGCTATTTAGTGATTAAGCCGTATAGAAATTAAACAGCCCTTTTTTATTTGTTATTTTCAATTGCTTGGATTTAACTTCTATCAGTTTCCGCGTTTGAAAAAGATGAATAATTCGACTAACCGTTTCATGCGCGATTCCAAGATAATTTCCTATTTCCTCCCGTGACATGCTCAGGCGAAATTCCAGCTCGGAATAGCCGCGCATTCTCAATCGGTCTGAAATATGCAGAATGAAGGAAGCCACGCGCTCTTCAGCAGATCGGCGACTTAACATCATCTTTTGTACTTGGGCATCAAACTGGTTACAGGATCTTTGCAGCAACACTTGACTTAAGCCGGGGGTATTGATGGCCACTATCTCAATTTTATGGGCTGGCAAATGACAATAATTCACAGTTTCTAATGCTATGGCAGTGCAGTTATGGATTTGTGAGGACAAGCCATCAAATCCAAGTAATTCTCCCGGAAGAATAAAATCAACTACCAGCTCATTGCCATTTTGGTCAAAACTCAGTAATTTTGCGCTGCCGGAACGCAAGGCAATTATGCCTCTGAATGGGCTGCCGGCATGATATATAGCCTCCCCCTTTTGACGTATATTATCCCGACTAACCAATAAACCGAGCTCACCGACTTCTGACCGGGGCAGCCCTTTAGGGATGCACAAATTATCCAGATTACAGTTTGCGCAAGTGACTGCTGTTTTAGTGGTCGATAAACTTGACGTTGTTGAATTTATCATCATTTTTGAAAACGAAAAAGGAGCATTGAGATCAGAATCAGATCAATTTATCAAAAACTTAACTGAGCTACAAGGAATCTCGGCACACTTCCGGACGATAATCTTAGCACAGGGATTTATCCTACCAGAAATTAAGCCGACTGATGCTGTAAAGCCGCTCTTACACAGCGCAAAACTCCGTAACTGTACTGACCATCAAACAGCTCATAAACAGGTTTAAGCGCATTCTTTTGCTCTTCAGGCAGATTGATAATACCGTCTTCTATCAGTCTGATTTCCTGCTCGGGCAATTCAACGACATCCGCCAGTACTAACATACCCTTCTCCAGAGATTGCGCCAGATGTCCATAAATGGTGGTCTCTTGTAGCTCTCTTTGCTGAGCGATCTGCTTTACGCTGTAACCCAGCCGGAATAAAGCTACGGATTCGGCCATCGTATCCCCCAAGCCAATCGATCCATTGTTGCTGAGATCGACAAATTCACTGATTACCGCCAAAAACTCATCAGCATACAGTTCCAGCTTGCGTTCGCCAATGCCTGACAGCATACTCATCTGTTGCCGATTAGTCGGCTTGGCCTCAAGCATTGCCATCAAGGTTGCATCATGAAAAATAACATAAGGCGGCACGTCCTGGTTCTCAGCAATCGCCTTGCGCTTGGCGCGCAAAGCATTCCAAAGCAGGGTATCGTCACTTTTAGTAAACTGTCTGCTGGTTCCTTTACTACCTTTTGTTTTTTCCGGCTGTAAATCTTTACGCAACATCAGTTGCTGTTCGCCTCGCAGAATCGGACGACATGCCTCTGTCAGCTGCAGCGCACCAAAGCGTTCAAAATCCACGGCAACCAAACCGCGTGCCACCAGCTGCCTGAACACTGAATACCATTGCTGTTCGTCCAGCTCTTTACCTATGCCGAAGGTTGATTGCTTATCATGGGCTGAATTTATAATCCGCTCTGTTGCCTTACCCAGCAACACATCGATCAAATAGGCGACGCCAAAGCGTTGCTGGGTGCGATGGATACAGGACAGCGCCTGCTGTGCCGCCAGAGTGCCGTCCCAGGTTTCCACCGGTTCCAGACAGGTATCGCAATTGCCGCAGGGCTGCTCAAGATGGTCTCCAAAATAGCCCAGCAAGGCTTGCCGCCGACAATGCACCTGTTCACACAAGGCCAGCATGGACTCCAGCTTGTGATATTCAATGCGCTTATGGGCTTCGTCGGCATTGGAGCCTGCCAGCATTTGCCGTAAAGTGATAACATCCTGCAATCCATAAGCCATCCAGGCGTTAGCGGGCAAACCATCGCGCCCTGCCCGACCGGTCTCCTGATAATAAGCCTCAACGCTTTTAGGCAAATCCAAATGCGCAACAAAGCGGACATTGGGTTTATCGATGCCCATGCCAAAAGCGATGGTCGCCACGATCACCAGTCCGTCTTCCATTAAAAACTGGTGCTGATGTTTCCGCCGCAGATCATTAGCCATGCCCGCATGATAAGGCAAGGCATTAACGCCTTTGGTTCTCAGCCATTCGGCGGTGGCATCGACTTTTTTACGCGACAAACAATATACGATACCGGCATCACCGTCATGTTCAGTTTTGATGAAATCAATCAATTGTTGCCGTGCATTTTGTTTCTGCACAATCCGGTAACGGATATTGGGACGATCAAAACCGCTCAAGAAAAGCCGGGCTTGCTCCAGCCCCAGGCGTAACTTGATTTCCTCACGGGTTTTGTCGTCTGCGGTTGCAGTCAGCGCGATGCGGGGAATTTGCGGAAAACGCTCATGCAGCAGGGAAAGCTGGAGATAATCAACCCGAAAATCGTGCCCCCACTGGGAAACGCAATGCGCCTCATCAATGGCAAACAGGGCAATCTGTATTCGCTCAAAAAGCGCGCCAGTCCGTGCTGAAGTCAGTCTTTCCGGCGCAATATAAAGCAAATCCAACTCGCCATTAAGCAACTGCTGCTCGATTTGCCGGGACTCTTCCAGCGATAATGTTGAATTGAGAAAAGCGGCTTTTACGCCCAATTGAAGTAAGGCGCTGACCTGATCCTGCATTAATGCGATCAATGGTGAAATTACGATGCCTACACCGGGTCTGATCAGTGCAGGAATCTGGTAGCACAACGATTTGCCCCCCCCAGTCGGCATTAATACCAGCGCATCCTGCCCCGCCAAAAGCTGCTCAATGACTTCCTGCTGCTGACCTCTAAATTTATCATAGCCAAAAACAGCTTTGAGTATTTCAATTGGCTTGCTATCCACAGCACCCCCGCTACGATAATATTTCTTCAATCAGTTAAACCCTTTTATAATAGATTGATTATACAGGACTGCAGGGTACACACCCACTCTATGACAAATTTGAATAACATGCTTTCTTCCACACGCCTGGAACAACTTCAGGCAAGCGGTCACCAGCGCCTGATCTGCGGAGGACTTAAAGGAATTGAAAAAGAAAGCCTTCGTATGTCCAAAGACGGTTTTATTGCCCAAACACCACACCCCAAAGCATTAGGCGCCGCGCTGACACATCCGTACATCACCACGGATTATTCTGAAGCCCTGATTGAATTGATTACCCCGCCGTTTGCCGATGTAAAAGACACACTGGAATCTTTGCATAATATTCACCAGTTCGTTTATGACCATCTGGATAATGAAATCCTGCTGGGCGCCAGTATGCCTTGCGGCATTGACGGCGACGAAAGCATTCCCATTGCAGAGTACGGAACATCCAATATTGGCCGGATGAAACATATTTACCGGCACGGCTTATGGCATCGCTACGGTAGAACAATGCAGGCGATTGCAGGCATCCATTTTAATTATTCGGTACCTGAAGCCCTGTGGCCTGTTCTGCACCAGCAGGAGAACGGTCAACTGAGCCTGGAGCAGTTCACCGCCGATGCCTACTTCGGTTTGATCAGGAATTTTCAGCGGCTGGGTTGGTTAATTCTGTATTTATTTGGCGCATCGCCTGCTATCTGCAAAAACTTTTTCAAAAGCCGCCCAGCATTGATGGCGCAGTTTGAAGAGTTCGACAAGGGCACTTTGTATCACCCCTATGCGACCTCGTTACGCATGAGTGATATCGGCTACAAAAGCAAAAACCAGGCTAACCTGAAAATTGATTACAACTCTCTATCCGGCTATGTCAGTAGCTTGAGTGCAGCCATTACCACGCCCTATCCTGAGTACGAAAAAATCGGCACTCTGGTTGATGGCGAATACTGCCAACTTAACTGCAATATTCTGCAAATTGAAAACGAGTTTTACAGCACCGTTAGACCTAAACAAATCACTGAATCCGGCGAAAAACCCACGCTAGCACTTAAACGTCGCGGCGTTCGTTACATAGAAATGCGCTCGCTGGATCTGGATTTATTTAACCCTATCGGTATAGATGAAGATAAAGCCCGTTTTATAGAAGCACTGCTGCTCACCTGCTTGTTGAAAGACAGCCCAAAAATTTCGGAGCAGGATCACCAGATTCATAACGCCAATCAGTTAGCTGTTGCCAATTTTGGCCGGAAACCGGGCCTGGAACTTAATAAAGGCGGACAAAAAATTCTTTTGCAGGACTGGGCGACTGAAATTCTCGAATCCATGCAGCCGATCTGTGCAATTCTTGATCAGGGTGATGTGGCCAAACCCTACAGTTCTGCCTTGACGAAACAGCAACTGTTAGTCGAAAACCCGGATTTAACGGCATCGTCACGAATACTGGAGAACATGACACGGCTTCAGCAACCATTTGCGCGTTTCGCATTGAATACGTCTGCCGAACATGAACATTATTTTCGCCTTAATAAACTGGATAAAAACAACACACAACAGTTTAATGAAATGGCCGCAGAATCCCTTGCCAAACAAAAAGAACTCGAAAGTAAAGATCAGATCCCTTTCGATGATTTCCTGAAGCGCTATTTTTCACAAAGCTGATTTTACGCCCATGACTACATTCGACATCCAGCAATTGCAGACCGAGCTAGACCACAAAAATCCTCGCATCATACTGAAAAAAGCGCTGGAGCTGTTTGATAATATTGCCATCTCTTTCAGCGGCGCAGAAGACGTAGTTCTGATCGACATGGCTTTAGCTATCAGAAAAGATATTCAGGTTTTCTCTTTAGATACCGGACGCTTGCATCCCGAAACCTATCGTTTTATCGAAAAAGTCAGAAAACATTACCAGATAGATATTGAATTGTTGACACCTGACAGAAACGTACTGGACAGCTTTGTCAAAAAGAAAGGACTGTTCAGTTTCTATGAGGACGGCCATCAGGAATGCTGCGGCATCCGCAAGGTTGAACCGTTAAGACGCAAGCTTGCTCATTTAGACGCATGGATTACGGGTCAACGCAAAGATCAAAGCCTGGATACCCGGCAAGATATCCCTGAGGTGCAGATAGACACCACCTTTTCCACGACAGAGCACCAGCTAATCAAGTTCAACCCCTTACTCAACTGGAGTTCGGCGCAAGTCTGGGATTATATTGAAGCCTATCAGGTTCCTTATAACGAATTACACGAAAAAGGCTACACCAGCATAGGCTGCGAGCCCTGCACCCGCGCTATTCTGCCGCACGAACATGAAAGGGCTGGCCGCTGGTGGTGGGAATTGGATGCCAAAAAAGAATGCGGCCTGCATGCCGGGAATTTGAAAAAGTAAAACTATACGGGCGACCAACTGGTCGCCCGTTCCTTAGTTAGCCGATGCCGACATCGGCTCATTAAGAAATTTTCGATAATTAATTGAAACCTTAAGACCGGCAAAACGCCCTGCCATTCTAATCAGCTCCTGGGTCTTTTTATCAAAGGTGATTTTAACCTCGTTTAAGGCGCGATCCTCATAGCCTTCTTCTATATGCGGGGTTTCCAGCAGAAAACGATAGATATACACTTCCTGTTCTGCTTCATCTTGAATTTCAAAAGGCTCGCCCAATTGCGCCAAAACAGCCGGTTTTCTAGGCAAATCGTCAGAAATTTTTTCCAGCAACGCAGAATTAGCTTTAAGCTGCTTTTTTTCTTTATCAATTTCTGCGCCACCTATTGAGCGTAAAGAAACCTCTAAAAACTTTGGCGGAGCGATTTGCAAAAATAACGGTGAAAATGACCAGGCAATCAATCGATTTTCCTTGTTAAAGCTTAAGTCCGAATAAAACTTCACCTCCGGCTTAATCAACTTATTGTTGCCGTCAACCTTATGAAACAAGTACCGCCAGCGTCTGCCATCCGCTGTAAGATCATCCTGACTGGCATAAAGCCTGGATAAAGAAACAAAATCCTTGCTATAAAGAATGGGCTCTTTAAATTGCAAGGTAAACTCATCGCTGGTCACAACGGCAAAGTAGCGGTCAAACTCATTCATTTGCAGATAGGTCTGATAAGCCCGTATCCAGTACATACAACCGGATAACGAACCTGCCAGCGCCAGCAGACCGATAATGCGAAGATATCGTTTTATTGTTTCAGTTTTCATACTATGATTTTACGTTAGTATTTTCAGTTAATGTCGTGTTTCGGAGTCATTAGCTATACTTTCCTGGGACAACATATTCTCCATATCAACCTTATCAAAATTGTACCGTTCACTACAGAATTCGCAGTTTACTTCGATAGTACCCTGCTCCTGCAAAATATTTTCCAGCTCCGCCCGTCCTAAATCACGCAATGCTACCTCGATCTTTGGCCGGGAACAGGCGCATTTAAACTCAACGGGTTCCGCGTCAAACAACCTGACTTTTTCTTCATTAAACAATCTGTACAATAATTGTTCACAATCCAGTTCCAGCAATTCCTGCTCAGTCACCGTATTTGCCAATATTTCGATGCGCTCCCAATCAGCTACATAGCTTTCTTGTGCCGGCAGTTCTTGCAATAATAATCCTGCCGCATGCGTTTCATTGGCAAACAACCACAGGCGAGTTCTAAGTTGCTCGGATTGCTCAAAATAAGTTTGCAATGCGGCAGCTAAATTACTGCCTTGTAGCGGAACAATGCCTTGATAAGGCGAAGCATTATCAGATTCTATTGTTAAAACCAGACGGCCCTGACCGAACATATCCTCTAACGTCCCAACAGGAACCTCTTCATTACTTCTAACCAGGCCTCTTATTTTTCGCTCATCCGTTGCCTGTGCAACCAGCGTTTTAATGTCGCCATCACCTTGAGCCTGAAGAATCATCGAACCTTTAAACTTGACCGTCGCTGACAACATAACGACAGCCGCCAACGCCTGACCCAACTGTTTCTGTACGTTTTCTGATCCCCGCTGATGTTTTTTGGCGGCTTGCCAGCTCGCTTCCAATTTGACCCATTCACCACGAACGCCCAGCTCTTCAAATAAAAAACGGCGTAATAAATCTTGCTCTATCATGTTTCTCCAGTTAAATAATCGTGCATTTTATGACATCAGGATCATAATAATCCTTGTTCAAACAATCGTACAAAAATACCACAGGCCATGATTTTTTCATCAAAAAAACTCGTTTTACCTGATCCCGCAGAAGCCTTACCTGGCCGAAACACGCCCATGCCCGTTTCAACCAAACATTTTGTAACCGGCAACCCGATTGTTCCTCCTTTTCCAGCAACGATGGAACAGGCATTGTTTGGAATGGGATGCTTCTGGGGGGCAGAACGAAAATTCTGGCAATATCCCGGCGTGTTCAGTACGGCGGTCGGTTATACCGGCGGCTATACACCTAACCCGACTTATGAGGAATTGTGTACCGGTTTAACCGGACATACCGAAGCAGTAAAAGTCATTTATGATCCGTCAATCATCTCATACACCGAATTACTCAGGATTTTTTGGGAATCACACAACCCCACTCAGGGCATGAGACAAGGCAACGACATAGGCACACAGTATAGATCCGGTATTTATACTTATACAGAGGAACAATTGAAAGAAGCACTTGAATCAAAACAGCACTACCAGGATCGCCTCACTCAAGCTGGATTCAAGCAGATAACCACCGAAATTATGCCTGCCAGCGAATTTTATTATGCCGAGGACGCCCATCAGCAATATCTGGCTAAGAATCCCCAAGGTTACTGCGGTTTGGGAGGGCTGTGTGTATCTTTTGATTAAAACCTGATATCAACAGACAAAAAAAAGGCGGTTCAAAAAACCGCCTTCGAATGTATTAGGAAGAATATAACGCAACTTTCAGCCATGAAACTCTACAAGAGCCTTAAAAGTTAAATTAATAATAGCAACTGAGTTTGCAAATAAAAATGTGGCATATTGTCGCACCTTAAATATTCTCTAATTTCTGCCCCGCAATAGCATTAAGATATCCAACAACACTATTAGTCGAGTATTAATAGCAACCTCCTTTAATCACTTAAATGTTTTAAAAAAATGCTCTCATACGCCCCGCCTAAGTCAGAATTTTCTGCCCTACAAAACCTGAAATGGCTTTTTATTCTAAGAAATCTGATGATCCTTAGTGAATCGATACTTATCGTTTTAACCACACACGGCCTGAATATCCGCCTGCCTCAGCAACAGCTATGGCTGGTTGTGCTTTCAATAGCCGCAGTTAACCTGTATACCTGGATGCGCTTAAAAACTGAGGATCCAGTAACAGAGCTGGAAATTTTCTCGCAATTGGTTGTCGATGTTTTTGCTATCACAGCATTACTGTACCTGACCGGAGGGGCATCAAATCCTATTATTTGGGTATTTCTGTTACCCCTTATTATTACAGCGATCATGCTGCATCAATCCTATGCCTGGTATATGGTGATACTCACCACATCCATGTACACAGTCTTGATTGCATATAACATTCCATTGCCGTCAATAGAGCCCCACATGCCAAATATGGAAATGATAGATCCAAATGTGTCGAACTATGCAATGCTGCAACAAGCTCATGCCATGAGTGATAAACATTACTTTAACCTGCATATTTTTGGCATGTGGTTTGGTTTTGTGTTTAGCGCAGGCCTAGTCGCTTTCTTTGTGGTGGAACTAGCTAAAACACTCAAGGCGCAGGAACGGAATCTGGCAGTAGCTCGAGAAAATGCCCTAAGAGATGAGCGAGTTGTAGCATTGGGTACATTAGCGGCCAGTGCCGCCCACGACATGGGTACACCGTTAGGCACCATTGCCATAGTTGCTCACGAACTTGAACAGGAGTACCCGATCCATCGCTTCCCCGACCTGCACGAAAAAACGATTATCATGCAACAACAGATTGACCGGTGCAAAGCGGCCCTGTCAGTAATGTCAGCCTCAGCCGGTGAAATGCGTGCAGAATCAGGCAGCGTCATGCTTCTGACTGATTATATTGATGAAGTGATCAATCAATGGCGCACCCACAAACCCACAGCAAAACTCCGTTTTTTTATCGACCCTTTCGTTGCCACAGGCGCTAGAATCATCGCCGAACGGACGCTCACTCACTCACTCATTAACATTTTAAATAATGCTGCCGAAGTATCTCCTCCTGAACAGAGTATTGAGTTTCACGCATCATGGGATTTAGACCACGTTACTATTAAAATTCGTGATTTTGGCCCCGGTCTTCCACAGGAATTAATTGAATTTGCTGGCAAACAGCCCGTTGTCAGCAAAAAACGAGGCTTGGGCGTAGGGTTGTTTTTAACCTATTCCACCATCAATCGCTTAGGCGGTAAAATCAATCTTTACAATATGGATTCAGGTGGCGCCTGCGTGGAAATCACTCTACCCCTTTTAACTACAGAGAATAATAATGATGACAACCCTGGAAACGGATAAACCGCGACTATTACTCGTAGATGATGATGAAACTTTTTGCAAGGTATTGAAGTCCGCTTTAGAAAAAAGAAATTATGAGGTATTGGTCGCTAACGATGTAAAAAATGGAATATCGCTTGCCGAACAGTACTTGCCGGAATATGCAGTGATTGATTTACGTATCGGCCATGAATCCGGCCTGGAATTGGTAAAAACATTGCTTTCTTTAGATGACAATACCGCATGTGTGATGTTGACCGGCTTTGCCAGTATTGCAACAGCCGTTGAAGCAATAAAGCTGGGAGCTGTACATTACTTAACAAAACCCGCCAATGCAGATGAAATAGTTAATGCCCTGCATAAAAATGAAGGCGACTCATCCGTTTTGATTAGTGAAAATCCTTTATCCGTAAAACGTCTGGAATGGGAACATTTGCAAAAAGTTCTGATGCAGCACGATGGCAATATTTCAGCCGCAGCCAGAGCATTAAACATGCACAGACGCACGTTACAAAGGAAACTGGACAAGAAACCGGTGAAAGAATAGCTTTTTACCTAGACAGACCGCACCACACATAAGCTAAGCGGCTTTCATATTGTAACGGCAAATAAACCAATACCAATATCCTTACCACAGCCTCTAAAATTCTAAATAAAAATAGCATTACTTACTGCAATTTCAACGAGTTAATAAACATAAACCCAATGATTTTAACTTCTCTAATTTTCGTTTCATCATAAAAACATGAAAAAAATAATGTATTTTTTATTTAAAGTTTTGACACGACACCTAATCCCATGATAAAAATTACCCTGTCGTTTATCACTGAATTCGACAAGCAACTCAAAGAACTTTTTTTGAGTTGTCCCCTTTGAGGAAAGGGACTTAAAATAACATTATTATAATAATTTTCGAGGATTTAAAAATGGCTGAAGAACAAGTACAAGAAAAAGACAATTTTTGGTTTATTATTGCCGGCATTATTGTTGCAACTATCGTGTTGGTTCTATTGTTAAAACAAGATGAAACAAAGCATTTAAAAAGTGGTGCGGTAGCAGAACTTCAACAAGAAACGTTCAAGCATATTGACGAAAGAAAAACTAAAAATACTAGCACTGCTGAGCAAATTTCAGGCAAATAAGAATAAGCCCCCCCGTATACATCACCAGCGGGGGGTGTTTTTTTACGCCATCATTCAACCAAAAAGCCATACTGTATCAAAGATACACCATAGCAGAACAACACTTAACAGTATCAACCCCCTTCAAGCATTTGAATTTTTTCTTCTAGCATTTTTACTCTTTTCAATAGCTCAGGCAATTTGCTGATTGCAATTTGTTCCTTGTAAGCCGTCTTCTTGTCTTTTGCCGGACTGCCGAAAACCTGTGTACCAGCTTTAACATCACCCGCCACACCGGAACGAGCCATTACCACAGCACCACTACCGATGGTAACGTGATCTGCAATACCTGAGCTTCCAGCCAAAATTGCATAATCTTCAATGTTACAGGAGCCGGACACGCCAGTTAATCCACACATTATGACGTTTTTACCGACTTTATTATTGTGACCAACCTGCACCAAATTATCTATTTTACTCCCCGCGCCTATCAGGGTGCTTCCCAACGCACCTCTATCTATGCAGGTATTAGCGCCAATCTCGACATTGTCCTCAATAATCACATTCCCGACTTGAGGGACTTTGACATGCTGATTATTCCTAAACTTATAGCCAAAACCATCAGCACCAATGATCGCTCCTGAATGGATAATGACATTATTGCCAATTTCCACATCATCGTAGATAACTGCATAAGGATAAATCCGACAGTTTTTTCCTATTTTTGTGTTTTTACCGATATAGGCACCTGCATGTATTTCACTGCCATCACCTATACTTGCGTTCTCACCAATCACGGCATAAGGACCGACATACAACTCATTGCCTAACGTTACATTAGCTTCAAGCACTGCCTGTGGCGCAATTTTTCGATCATAAATCCTGGCTGGATGCAATAATTCGACGGCCTTGATAAAACTCATCTCCGGGTCAGCACAAACTAGTAAGGCCATGTTTTCCGGTACATTCTCAACACCAAAGCCTTCAGCAATAAAACAGGCAGAAGCCGTTGAATCATTAATATATTTAGCATATCGACTATTCGTCAACTGAGTGACTTGACCATTTTGTGCAGACGTAATATCAGCAGCGGAATTTACAACTGTTGCTGAATCACCACCTTCAATTCGCGCACCACAAATATCGGCAAGTTCTTTTAATGTAATCGGCATATTTGTCTCTATTGTTA
This sequence comes from Methylobacter sp., assembly GCA_041661895.1. Taxonomy (GTDB): domain Bacteria; phylum Pseudomonadota; class Gammaproteobacteria; order Methylococcales; family Methylomonadaceae; genus Methylobacter_A. Next base: position 12,576 of record JBAZTN010000061.1, read on the forward strand.
TCCTGTATAGCGCCAAAAAGTCGGCACGAAAATTTAAAAATATCTTACTAATGTAACAAATCTGATAATCATCCACATGATCTGTGTTTGGCTGATTACCTAAGTTTTAAAGCGTTGGAGTGTACTCGATTTAATATTATTTTGCTGTTTTCTGGCTCTCAAATATCGGCTTTAAACACCCTTATCTTGAATGATACCTCTATGTGCGTTGCCAATGCCCTGATTTGCCGCCATCTTTCTCCAGCAACTGCACAGACTGGATGACCATACCCCGATCCACAGCTTTGCACATGTCGTAGATGGTAAGCAAAGCAATCTGCGTCGCGTTAAGCGCTTCCATTTCTACGCCAGTTTGTCCGTTGGTTTTTACGGTGGTTTGACAGCGTATCCGGTTTCTGTCAACTTCTGCGCTCAGATTGATTTCCACATGCGTGATGGGCAATGGATGGCAGAGCGGAATCAAGTCTGCGGTTTTTTTACTGGCCATAATGCCTGCTATTCTTGCTATGGATAGCACATCGCCTTTTTTGTGCCCCCCCTCGATAATCAGTTTAAGCGTTTCCGGCTGCATTTCGATGTAGCCCTCAGTAACCGCTGTACGCTGAGTAATCGCCTTTTCGCCGACATCGACCATGTGAGCTTCGCCAGACTGATTAAAGTGGGTTAATTTGGACATAAACTGTAGAATTATCGGTGTAAGAATTTCATATTATCTATTTTTTTTGTGACCGCGTGAATGACTATGTCAATTAAAGTGCGTTATTTTGCCAGTTTAAAAGAGAGTGTGGGGCGTTCGGAAGACGATCTGGAATTTGCTGATTTATCTACAGTCAGTGATGTATGGCGCCGTGCTAATCCGGAAAAAGCTCTGCCGGATAATGTATTGGCGGCAGTGAATATGGATTATGTTGAATTAAGCCATAAGGTAAGTGACGGCGACGAAGTGGCTTTTTTTCCACCGGTGACCGGAGGCTAAAAATGACAATAAAAGTTTCCCCTGCTGCGTTTGATCCCTGGCATGAATTTCAGGTATATCAAAATTCAGCAAAGGATGTGGCCGGTAAATTTGGCGCGACCAGTATTTTTATAGGCACGATGCGCGACTTCAATGAAGGTGATGATGTTAAGGGTATGACCTTGGAACATTATCCGGGCATGACCGAAAAACAGTTGGAGAAGATTGTTGCCGAAGCCTGGCAACTATGGCCGATACTTGATGTTTTAGTCGTGCATCGGGTGGGAAATATTTTGCCTAATGAGCCGATTGTGCTGGTCGCCGTCTGGACATCGCATCGCGGCGATGCTTTTGATGCGAGTCGATATATTATGGAAGAGTTAAAGTCGAAAGCGCCTTTCTGGAAAAAAGAGCTTTTAAAATCACAGGATGAGCGCTGGGTTGTGAAAAATACAGACGGTTACAAACAATTCTGATTTAACTGCGACAAGGCGTTGAAAGCATTTTTCAGGTTCTCACACCTGAGAGTGCGCTTCTTAAAAAGCATTCACCCTCAAGCCAATGAGTGCAATCCACCATTTAAAACGCAGGCTTATCTTCTGTCGCGTTATAACGGGCGATACTTGCGGTGATTTCTTCTTTAGCCTCGTCTATACCGAACCAGCCTTCAATTTTCACCCACTTGCCCGGCTCCAGGTCCTTGTAATGCTGGAAGAAATGGGCGATCTTGGCTAATTTGTCTTCGGGAATATCTTCGTAGGTTGTGACACGGTTATATGACGGCGTCAACTTTTGCACAGGAACGGCCAAAACCTTGGCGTCTTCCCCCGCTTCATCGGTCATTTTCAGCACACCGATAGGGCGGCAGCGAACCACACAACCACCCAATAATGGAGCAGGCGTAATCACCAAAACATCGACCGGGTCACCATCATCTGAAAGGCTGTGCGGAATATAGCCGTAATTGGTCGGGTATTGCATGGCTGTCCCCATGAACCGGTCAACCGTCAGTGCGCCTGTGTCTTTGTCGACTTCATATTTAACCGGGTCACTGTAGGCGGGTATTTCAATAACAACATTGATATCGTTAGGAACGTCTCTTCCGGACGTGACTTTCATTAGTGACATGTTCTTGTTCTCTTTAGTGAATTGAAAAATCATT
>JBAZTN010000062.1:0-14489 GCA_041661895.1 Methylobacter sp.
TCGGATGACGAAGGAAGCTAATAATGGCCTCTGCTCCAATCTTCGGTTGTTTACGGTAGCTGTCTATCATCTCAGACCAACCGGAAAGCATCGTTAGAAAATCCGCATCGACTGCAACCGGGCCTTCTTTAACTGTTTCCCGCAAGGCTTCGGCTAACAGCAGATTCGCATCCTGCAGTCCATATAAGCCTTCAGCTGCGGTTTGGTCCACAAGCCGTTCAATAATCACGATCTGTTCATCAACTATGCGCTGTTCAGAAATGCGCGACACTTTGCCGCTATCGACTGTATCGATCTCCCCGGCCTTCCCGTTTTTATCGGCTGTATCGTTGATATCACTGCAAAGCTGCTGCTCTAGCAGCTCGAATTCGTCGTCCGTCATCGGGATTTTTAACTCTGGACGACGAAGATAGTTAATTATCTCTTCAGCCGTTTTCTTGGGTTCAGCCCAGTATTTCTCAACTAAATCATGCCAAGCAGCAATACTAAACGACAAATCGGTTCCTGCTTGAAATTCCTCGTTCATCCGTAATTCCCGTACCGATTCGGCAAGTACCAGATTTGCATCTTGCAGGCCATAATAGCCTGACTGCGCCGACTGATCGGCAAGTTGTTCAATTACAGTGACTGGTTCGCTGACAATGTTTGCATCTGGTGCGATCTGAGACTTATTTATCATGCCACCATCTCTTCCGTTGCGTATTGATGACGCCCCAACGCCTTAAACAAGTCATCGAATTCGACCTTAAGCCAAACTTGACCGTCCTGTTCATAGCCGTCGGTAACAAAGCGTTGCAGCATCTTCGGTAGCGGTGGAAGCTCTTCAAGCGACTGCAATAATGTACTGTCTTTGACCTCCGGAAAGCCATCTATCCATAGTGCTACCGTTTTATCGCCCCGGTCTAGGGTAAATAGTCTGCGATTTTTATGACCGGCAGTCTCTTCTTCCAACACGATGCGCAAATCGAAAACCGGCACCAGATTTCCGCGCAAATTTAGTAATCCGCTTAACCAGGGATGAACATTAGGCAGCGTATTGACTTGTATTTTGTCCAGTACTTCGCAATAGATAGCTGTGGAGACCAAAAATCCCATACTACCGATATGAATTCCGAAAACGGTTTCAACTTTGCCTTCGGCCTGAGACATCGAGGGAAGGTCAGCGTTGGTAAGATCGACCGCTTCAATTTCTTCTGCTTGCATTGCTCACTACTCGGCATAAAACGTTAACAAATGACGCAGAATTAAAGCATCACCAGTCTGTCTGTAATCTCTTTGGTTTCAAAAGGTTTTGAGATCAAGCCCTTCGCACCTTGCATCTGAGCCCAAACGCGGTCAACTTTTTGATGCTTGCTGCTGACAAAGATAACCGGAATATGCTTGGTTTCCGGATCGTCGCGCAAGGTACGACAGGCGGCATAACCGTCCATTCCTGGCATCACGACGTCCAGAAAAATGACGTCGGGTTGTTCCGATTTGGCTTTTTGAACGGCTTCTTCACCATCGCTCGCGGTAATCAATATGCAATTTGTAATTTGCAGTGCATTTTTTAGGTTCATCAGATCGGTTTGAGAGTCGTCGCAAATTAAAATTTTTTTTATAGACATAAAGCCAAGCACCTCCAGCTATTTTTTAGTTAAAAGTTGTCGAATATCGTCGATTGAATCAGCAAGATAGGATGTATTAAGTTTTTTTTCGATTTTCCAGCCAAGCCAGCACCCTACTACTGAGTTTTTGGAACGCTTCGGGCTGTACTGGTTTTGTTAAATAAGTCGTGCAACCGGCCATGACGCCCTTAACTTCATCTAGGGGCGACGTTCTTCCTGATACCATAATTATAGGAGTTTTTTTGTATTCCGGTTTTTTACGCAACTGAGTGCAGGTTTCGTAACCGTCAATCCCTGGCATCACGACATCCAGAAAAATGAGATCGTATTGGTTTGTTTCGGCTTTCTCTATTGCGCTTTCCCCGCTATCGGCAAAGTCAATTACGCCGATTTGCGGCAGTATGGCAAGATTGAGTTCCAGCGATTTTTGAATGGCGGGGCTATCATCCACCACCAGCGCACGATAGCCGCCAATACTAGTGGACGCTGCCGCCGCCAGCTTTTCCGTAACGATAGCCTGATCTTGTGGTGCGTTTTTTTTTGCAAACGGTTGCAAAATTGATTCTGTAACCACTTGCGACTGAACTGAAGCCGTTTCGGAACGAGGCTCCAGTGAAACTTTATCAAGTACGCTTAAAACCCTGGCAGCAATCAGTATTCCGCGTATATGCTGGGCAGGCGGTTCATCTAAAGGCCCCCGACTTACCGCAACCACTTGTGCTCGCGGATGAGCGTCCAGAATCATGTCTTTTTCCTGCAGCGCCGCAGGATTATCATAATTAACCATAAGAATATCGCTGTACGCCTGATTAGACGGGGTTGCGGCAATATATTTACAGTCATCATCACTCCGCTCAATTTGAAACACTTGGGTCAGCCTTTCTTCATTTGCGGCTTCAAATCCTAACAGAGCCACCTGCAACTGACGGAGGTCATGTTTGCCCGTTTTTTCAGGCTGTAGATTATTTTGTTCCATGATTGTGGTTGTCCATGCCCTTAAAGGCACTATGTGATTGGCTAGTTCTTAATGCCAGATTTCGGCACTAAGCAACGATACTAAGTCGGCATAATGACAGTTTGATGACAAAGACTGGTGGCTGTCGCAAAATTTGTTAAAGTGAGAGACAGTTCATTTTTTTAAGAATTGAATGCCCGATGATCAGTTTCCAAGGAGCTCACTTTCCAAAAGATATTATTCTCCACTCCGTTTTTTCTATGTTCGGTATGTCGTTTCCTATCAAGGCCCTGAAGAAATTCTCGAAAAAAGGAGCGTTAAAGTCGATCACGCCACCCTCAATCGCTGGTTTGTTCGCAATTCATCTTCCTTAGCTGTAGCTGCTAACAATTGTAAGCGTACCGTTGCAACTTCGTGGCGTATGGAAGAAACTTACATCAAAATCAGATGCGAATGAGTTTGCCTCTATCAAGCTATCGATAGATTTGTCCACAGATCAGTGCAGCTTTATGCTTTATAAATATTTGCGACAAAACCGGACAGAATGCCTGATTTTATTTAATGGCGGTTTACACGTATTTCTTTACGCTTCCATTACTGGCCATGACCTAAAAATTAAATGTAATGCGCAGCTATGAACTCCACGTTTATTAGCGACACCCTATATGCCACCAACAAAAGGTTTCAGCATTAACAAAGATCACTTAGAAATCAATATCAAAGGTTTTGTTCAGGGCCTTGGATTTCGTCCATTTACTGTCCGGCTTGCCAGGCAGCACCAGCAGACAGGCTGGGTTGCGAACACTGCTGACGGCGTAAGCATTGCTATTGAAGGCGATCCGGAACAGCAGCAACAGTTTCTTTACTGCCTGAACACTCAGTTGCCGCCTTTTGCGGAAATCAAATCACTGACCATAACTCGCCAACCTCCGGCTGATTTTAGTGATTTCCAGATTAAAGCCAGTATTGCCGATGGCAAACTATCGGTTTTTGTACTGCCCGACATAGCAACTTGTCCGGACTGCATCAATGATATTTTTGATCCCGCCAGCCGGTACTATAACTACCCGTTTACCAGCTGTAGCCACTGCGGCCCCCGATACAGCATTATGGCCAGACAGCCTTATGACCGCAGCCAAACCGGCATGGCTGGATTCAACATCTGTCATGAGTGTGGACAAGACTATCAATCACTGGATAATCGGCGCTTTCATGCGCAAACAATCGCCTGCCCAAGCTGTGGCCCTCAGTTGAAATTACTTGATGATTCAGGGAATTTTTTAGCCGAAAAACACAACGCACTAATGATGGCAAGCCAGCATTTACATGCCGGAAAAATCATTGCCATAAAAGGCATTGGCGGCTATCAATTGCTGGTGGATGCGACAAACCAGCATGCCATCGAACGCCTTAGACAACGAAAGCATCGCCCGCAAAAACCCTTTGCGCTGATGGTCCCTGATTTGGCATTTGCGCAAAGACTTTGCGCTATCGATGCTCTTGAACAGGCGGCGCTAACATCACCTGCCTCGCCTATTGTGCTGCTGAAGCAAAGGGATTCTCAGCAGCTTGCCAACGCAGTAGCACCTGACAGCAAGCTGCTCGGCATCATGCTGCCCTACTCTCCTTTGCATCATCTTCTGTTGCACGACTTTGGCTCTCCGGTTGTCGCAACCAGCGGCAACCGCCAAAACGAACCCATTTGCATTGACGAGCAGCAAGCATTGACCCGGCTTGCCGGAATTGCCGATTATTTTCTGACGCATAACCGCCCCATCCTGCGCCCGCTGGATGATTCGGTTGTCCGGCTGATCAACGGCAAAATCACGGTGTTACGCCGCGCCAGGGGATACACGCCGCTGCCTGTTGCCTTAAACACGGCCATGCCTGACACGCTGGCAGTGGGCGGACAGTTAAAAAACACCATTGCCATCAGTCATGGATACGACTGCATGGATGCAGGAGGTAGAGCAACGCATGGAGCGGTTGCCGGACACATCATCCTAAGCCAACATCTTGGCGATCTGGATTCCGAGGCATCCCAGCAGCAATTCCACGCAACGCTGACAGATTTGCAGCAGTTTTATCAAATCACGCCGACAAGGATCATGCACGACCTGCACAAAGGCTATGCCAGCACTCAGTTTGCAGATCATCTAGGCTTAGAGAAACACCCCGTGCAGCATCATTATGCCCACGCGCTATCCTGCATGGCCGAACACGGTCTTGAGCCACCAGTCTTGGGCATTGCCTGGGATGGGACAGGGCTGGGTACCGACAACACTCTTTGGGGCGGCGAATTTTTGCTCATCACCCATCAAGGCTTTCAACGCTACGCCCATTTCCGTCCCTTTTCATTGCCCGGCGGTGTTAAAGCCATCCAGGAACCCCGACGCGCCGCATTAGGCCTGCTCTACGAAATCTTTTCAGACGTATTTGTGCGCCAGGACCTGCCCTTTTCCACTCAGGAATTAAACCTATTACAGTCGGCATTAATAAAACAGATCAACTGTCCACGCACCACCAGTGCGGGCCGTTTGTTTGATGCAGTCGCCAGTCTCCTGGGGCTGTGCCAGATCAACCAATACGAAGGACAGGCGGCAATGGCTTTGGAAAACAGCGCCGCATCGGTATCATCTAACCAGCATTATCAATTCCAGCTAAACGCCGGCTCACCCATCGTGATTGACTGGCAGATCATTATAGAACAGCTGTTAAAAGACACCGCACACAGTACGCCAGAACTAATGGCCGCCAAATTTCACAACACCCTGGCAGAAATAATGCTGGCTATGGCAGTGCGGGCGGGGCAGAAAAATATCGTTCTCAGCGGCGGCTGCTTTCAGAATGCCTATCTGGTAGAAAAAGCCGTCAGTAAATTAAATACAGCTGGCTTTAACGTATACTGCCATGAAAAAATACCTCCTAACGACGGCGGCCTGGCTCTCGGTCAGTTGTATGCCGCAAAATATATAGGATAACAACTATGTGCTTAGCTATTCCCGGACAAATTGTCAGTCTGTCTGATCACAGCGATCCATTAGCGCGTATAGGACGCATCAACTTTTCCGGCATCAGCAAGGAAATCAGTCTGGCATACGTGCCCGAGGCAAAAATAGACGACTATGTAATCGTACATGCCGGATTTGCCATCTCCATTTTGGATGAAGCCGATGCCCTGTCCAGCCTGCAAGCTTTTGACGATTTATCTGCGTTTGAAAACAAGTCATGACCAATTTGCCCGGAACAAATTTGCAAAACCCGCAGGGTGCAGGACAGGAGAGTCCTGCATGAAATATCTGGATGAATATCGCAACCCCGAAACCGTTAAAAAACTGACCACAGCGATAAAAGCCATCACTACCCAGCCCTGGCATATCATGGAAGTGTGCGGCGGCCAGACCCATAGCATCATTAAATACGGCATCGATCAGCTGCTGCCTGACGAAATCAATCTGATTCACGGCCCCGGCTGTCCGGTTTGCGTTACGCCGCTGGCTTATATTGATAAAGCACTGGCGATTGCCGCACAACCGGGAGTGATTTTCTGCTCGTTCGGCGACATGCTGCGTGTTCCCGGCTCTCATTATGATTTGCTGAGCCTTAAAGCTCAGGGCGCGGATATTCGTATCGTCTATTCGCCGATGGATGCGCTGAATCTTGCCATGACCAATCCCGACAAACAGGTGGTGTTTTTCGGCGTAGGCTTTGAAACCACCGCACCGACCACCGCTTTGGCCGCATATCAGGCCAAACAACTCGGTTTAAAAAACTTCTCGTTACTTATCTGTCACGTCCGGGTGCCGCCGGTCATGCAAGCGCTGCTCAATTCGCCCAACAACCAAGTACAGGGATTTCTTGGCGCGGGTCACGTCTGCTCAGTTATGGGTTATCACGAATATTCGCCGCTTTGCGCACAATATAAAATACCTATCGTCATCACCGGTTTTGAACCCGTTGATATTCTGCACGGGCTTTATCTGTGCATCAAACAGCTGGAAGAAAAACGCTATCAGGTTGAAAACGAATACAGCCGCGTGGTTAGTGAGCAAGGCAACCAGCCTGCCCAACAACTGATGCAGAAGGTGCTTACCATTGTCGATAGAAATTGGCGCGGATTGGGTGAAATTGCCGCCAGCGGACTGGCGCTCAATGCCGAATACGACCCATGGAATGCCGAACAGCGTTTTGCAGTCACCGCCATTAACACCCAAGAACCTGTATCCTGCCGTAGCGGCGAAGTGCTGCAAGGCCTGATCAAGCCCGCGCAATGCCCTGAATTCGGCACGACCTGCACACCCGAGCACCCGCTGGGCGCAACCATGGTTTCTTCCGAAGGCGCATGTGCCGCCTATTACCGCTACCGTCGCTATCAAAATGCCTGATCTGGAACTCAACTGTCCCCTGCCCCTGCAATACGACCAGATCGTCATGGCGCATGGAGGTGGCGGCCGCCTGATGCAGCAATTGCTGGACAGCATCATCCAGCCGGCATTCAGCAATCCTGTCCTGAACCAAAAACATGACAGCGCAGTGCTGAACATCAACGGCTCCAAGCTCGCCTTTACCACCGATTCCTATGTGGTGAAACCGCTGTTTTTTTCCGGCGGCGACATTGGCAAACTGGCGGTATGCGGGACCTTGAACGACCTGGCGATGAGCGGCGCAAAACCTTTATACATCAGCTGTTCGCTGATCATTGAGGAAGGTTTCGCCATCAAAGACCTGCAACGCATCGTCCAGTCCATGCAGCTAGTCGCACAACAGGCAGGTGTGTTGATTGTGACGGGCGACACCAAAGTGGTCGATCACGGCAGCGGCGACGGGGTTTATATCAATACCGCCGGCATCGGCATCATCGGCGAAGACATCAACGTATCTCCTGCCGGCATTCAAGCCGGGGACAGCATAATCATTAACAGTGACCTGGCACGACACGGTATTGCCGTCATGCTTGAGCGTGAAGGCTTGAACTTTGAAAACACCCTGAAAAGCGACTGCGCAGACCTTTCCGGCCTGGTACAGAATTTGATTCAAGCCAATATCGACATCCACTGCATGCGCGACTTAACGCGCGGCGGATTAGGCAGCTGCCTGATAGAACTGGCCGCTGCATCACGACATCATATCGAGATCAACGAAACAGCACTGCCAGTACAGCAGGATGTAAAAAGTGCCTGTGAAATTTTAGGCTTTGATCCTATTTATATTGCCAACGAAGGTTGCTTTGCGCTGTTTGTGCCTGAAGCGCAAACTGAACAGACCCTGGCACAGTTACAACTGCATCCACTCGGCAAACAGGCGCGCCAGATTGGCAGCGTTAAAGCAACTCACTCTCAGGGCATGGTTACTCTGCAAACAGCGATGGGCATTAGCCGGATCCTGGATTTATTGAGCGGCGAGCAATTGCCGAGGATATGCTGATAACACAACTTCGTGATTTTAGCTTCAATGCTTCCCGCGCCAGCAGTTATCCGGCCCTTATGATTCGGTTTTAACCCGCTCTGCAAGCCAGTCTGTCCATGCGGAAAAATTATCGCCTTTGGTGGATGACAGCTGGATGATCTGTATGCCCGGATTGACCTGTCTGGCGTAATTGATGCAGCGTTCGACATCAAAATCGACATAAGGCAGCAAGTCGGTCTTGTTGATGAGCATTAAGTCCGCCGCATGAAACATGTCCGGGTATTTGAGCGGCTTGTCATCGCCTTCGGTCACCGACAGCACGACCACTTTATGCGCTTCGCCCAAATCAAACGAAGACGGACACACCAGATTGCCGACATTTTCTATGGCCAGCAAGCTGTTATTTTTGACGCCAAGATCCATGACCGCATGACCGATGCCGTGCGCATCCAGATGGCATGCTCGACCGGTATTGATTTGCAAGGCAGGTACGCCCGTGGCCCTGATTCGATCCGCATCGTGCTCGGTCTGTTGATCACCTTCGATAACGGCAATCGGAAAGCGGTCTTTTAAAACTTTGATGGTTTCAACCAGCAACGTTGTTTTACCTGCGCCGGGGCTTGAAACCAGATTCAGGGCAAATATATGATGCTGTTGAAAATAAGTCCTGTTTTGCTCAGCGTAAGTATTGTTTTTACTGAGCAAATCCTGCTCAACTTTCACCAGGCGCTCGATTTCGTGGTCATTATGGTCATGGTCATGGTCATCGTGATGATGAGTCGTTTTTTGATTGGTTTGACCGCAACCGCATATTCCGCACATAAATAAACCTGTAAGAGTTATTGTTTCGTGGGCGCGAATTTATTCGCGCTGTAAGTTAAAAAGCGCGAATAAATTCGCGCCCACCAAAATTAGTACTCCAGGCTAAGCCGCCACTGCAACAGGAAGTCAAATAACACTCAGGTCTTTAATCTTCATTTCCGCGCCCTGAATGACCTTAACAAAAGGACTGCCGCAAAAAGCACAAGGATCGTACAAGGTTTCCATTTCTATTTGCTGTTGGCATTGCTGGCAAAGCCCAAGTCCACTCAGTTCGGAAATAATTAACTCGGCATTTTCTGCCAGTGAGTCTTTCATGACCACATCAAAACCGAAACGTAACGCATCCGGCTCAATGCTGGAAAGCTTGCCTATTTCCAGGGTCACCTTGGTTACTCTGCTGAAGTTTTGCTTCAGCGCATGATTTTCCAGAATTTCCCGCACATTCTCAAGGAGGGACAGTTCATGCATGGCTATCCCTGCCTTGTATCCATCTGGCCAATTCAAGCCTGCTCCAGGCAAATTTGTCATGCATTATCTGCCTGTTTTCGCCACACTGTACTATCAAGGTTATTTAGTAATTGGCCGGCAAACTGACACGCTTGCGCCAAATGCTGTTCAGCATTAGCGCTTAAGGCCTCACCCAGCTCGAACTTTTCCCCTTTAATACTCAATAAAAAACACGGCGGCGGCGTTTGTTTTTTTATCTCCTGATACACATCCAAAACCGCCGCCGGACTCATGGCGTGAGTGGTGTAGCTTTTGTCCCTGGCGGGTTCAAGCTCAGTAAAATCAAAGGCATTGACGCAAGAAACAGAAGCATCGACAAACAAGACCAGCTCCCTGTTTTCCAGATCCAGCGCGTGTTCAATCTGCAATTGAAAATCGGTCAGAATTTCAATTGCGTCCAGATTAAAATTGTCCTCGACGTATTCCAGCAATAACGGCCCCAGCGCGTCATCGCCGCGACTGAGATTACCATAACCAAAAAGTAGAACCGGCTTTACCATTTAGAAATCACCATTACGCTCGATTTGACCGTCACTGTGCTTGACCAGCTTGTCAATCAGCTTACCTTCGGCATCAATGAGCTCAAGCTGCAGCGGCATTTTTCCTACGGCATGGGTCGCACAGGATAAACACGGATCATAGGCACGAACCGCCACCTCCAAATTATTCAATAACGGCTCGGTCAATTCCCGACCGGACAAATATTCTGCCGCCACTTGCCGCACCGATTCATTCATCGCCATGTTGTTGCTGGTAGTCGAAACGATTAAATTGACTTTGGTGACGATGTCATTTTCATCGACCTGGTAATGATGGAACAAGGTGCCGCGTGGCGCTTCAATCACGCCAACCCCTTCATAACGTTTTTCGCCTTGTGCCACCAGATCATGCCCCATGATGTCAGGATCATTGAGCAAGCCTTTAATGCTTTCGACGCAATGCAAGGCTTCAATCATGCGAGCCCAATGAAATGCCAGCGTGCTGTGCACCATTGCCTCGCCGCTGTGCGCTTTAAATTCCACACGCGCGGCTTCCGCTAGCGGTGTATTAATGTAGTCGCAGTTATTCACGCGCGCCAGCGGCCCGACACGATACCAGCCTTTTTCTTGTCCCAGTGACAAAAGATAAGGGAATTTCATGTAAGTCCAGGACCGGACTTCTTCATGGATATAATCGTTATATTGGCAATAATCAACCTGATCCATAATTATTTCGCCTTTATCGTTTTTGGCGCGGATGCCGCCATGATAAAGCTCCAGTGCGCCGTCTGGTTTGGTCAGCCCCAGATAATTGGTGCGTAGGGTGGCGAAATCATCGTAATAAGGCAGATTGGAGCAATGCACTTTCTTGATAAGCGCAACCGAACCCGCCGCCCAGGTTATCATCTGGTCTATGTCTTCCAGCAGATAATCGCGTTCTGCTTTGGTCAGCGATTTATTCATGCCGCCGGCAACCGCCCCCGTGCCATGGATGCGCTTGCCGGAAATCATGCGAATCACTTCCTGTCCGTATTTGCGCAGCTTGACGCCCTGCAAGCCGATATCAGGATATTCGCCCAGCACGGCGATAATGTTGCGCTTGCTAATATCGCTTTCAAAACCAAACAGCAAGTCCGGACTGGATAGATGGAAGAAATGTAAGGCATGCGATTGCAGAAGCTGGCCAAAATGCAGCAGGCGCCTTAACTTTTCAGCCGAAGCAGGCAAGTTTTCCGGATCAACGCCGACCAACTGGTCGATAGCCTTTGCCGCCGCCAAGTGATGACTTACGGGACAAATACCGCATAAACGCTGCACCAAAATCGGTAACTCCCAATAGGGTCGGCCTTGAATAAAGCGCTCAAAACCACGAAATTCAACGATATGCAACCTAGCCTGCTGTACTTTATTGTCTGCATCCAGCAATAAGGTAACTTTGCCGTGTCCCTCAACACGAGAAACCGGATCGACGACAACGCGTTTTAAGTTGTCCCGGTTTTCAGCTGTTTCTAAATGTTCGTACATATACTCTGCTCTAAGACTCAGCCAAGGCAACAATCATGCGTTGATTGTTTTGGCGGACAGGCAACAGTTCCGTAAGAACAAAAAACGCAGCAATCGCCCTGTTTAGGTTTTAATAATGCCTGACAATTCGTACATTGATAAAAATAAATGCAGGAATCAGTCGGCATCCTTTCTTGTTTTTCAAATCCGCACTCTGGACATTTCAACACTGAGTCTAGAATGGGTTGAGCAATTTCACACTTAATCATAATGCACTAGCTCATAAGGCAACGAAGGATCTCGTCCTTCAATTAAATCGGTCAGAAATGTCCAGAATACATCTGCTGAAGGCGGACAGCCAGGCAGAAAATAATCGATTTTTACAATCTCATGTATCGGGTATACCTTATCCAGTAATAAGGGTAGCTCAGGATCACTCGGTATCTGTGGATTTTCGACACCGATCCCATCGAGATAAGCTTCTGCCAGACATTCTTCCAACGGGATGAAGTTACGCAGCGCCGGCAAGCCGCCGTTGATGGCACAGGCGCCGACGGCAACCAGAATCTTGCAGTTTTTGCGGAACTCGCGCAAGACATGGACATTTTCAGAATTACAGACACCGCCTTCAATCAAACCGATGTCGCAATTGGTACAGTGCTTTATATCAGTAATCGGCGAGCGGTCGAATTCCACGACTTCGGCCAACTGTACCAACCGCTCATCAAGGTCGAGAAAGGACATGTGACAACCGAAACAGCCTGCCAACGAGGTGGTGGCGATTCTGATTTTATCAGCCATGATCATTTTCCTGTTCGAGACTGACTTGATCGATTTCCTGATGATCGTAAATGCGCTGGCCTATCGGTACCTGGAAGCCGGTGCGCTTAATCAAAATCGCTCCGGTCGGACAGATATGCGCTGCTTCATCCATCACCTCCAAGTCAGTATCTTTCAACAACCCACTTTGGGCATTCACAATCAGATGCTTATTGATGCCCCGTCCACTGATAGCAAACACATCTTTACCGTCTTTTTGCTGACTGGCGCGAACGCACAGCGTACAAAAAATGCAGCGGTTGTGATCAATCATTACGTCAGGATGAGAGGCGTCCATTTCCCGTTTGGCATAAAAATGCGGAAAGTGGTTGTCGAGCATGTTCAAATGATAGGCAACCGCCTGCAATCGGCAGTTACCGCTTTTTTCGCAGCCAGGGCACAAATGATTGCCTTCTACGAACAGCATTTGGGTGATTTTTTGCCTGTCGTCATTCAGATCTTTGGTATCGTTGAGCACGTCCTGCCCCTCCATTGCTGGAAAGGTACAGGCACTACACACTCGGCCATTCACTTTTACCGTACATAGCTTGCAACTGCCATGCGGAGAATATTCCGGATGATGACATAAGTGTGGAATATAAATGCCAGCCGCAGTCGCGGCTTCCATAATGGTTTGTCCTTCTACAAAAGGAATGGTTTTGCCATCCATAGTAATTGTTTTACTCATAATCTTCTGCCGTCTGTGCTAAATGCGCCCCAGCATCATTGCGATTTGCCATGCGCCTTGCTGTTTCCAAGGCACCATCCAGATCAAATCCCGGTTCATAGCTGATTTTTTTTAACTGACTTTGGTAAATCTCAGGATAACGTTCCAGCGTGGTAAGTATGGGATTGGCTGCTGTCTGCCCCAAACCACAGTGACTATGGTTTTTTACTAACTGGCACAGCTCTTCGAGTGCGACGATATCGCCTGCCGAGCCATGGCCTTCAACAATTTTATCGAGCTGTTTTTTCAATAACGACGTGCCGACACGGCATGGCGTACAGAATCCGCAGCTTTCATGGGCGAAGAAGTAAGTGAAATTATGGACAGTATCGAGAATGTTGCGGGTGTTATTGAAGATGATAAATGAGCCGCCGGTCGCCAAGTCTTCAAAGGCCAGCTTGCGGTTCAATTCCTGGTTGGAAATAAAAGTGCCGGATGGACCGCCGATCTGCACTCCCAGCACATCATCGGCTCCGCAGTCATTTAAGATGGACTGTATGCTGGTGCCGAACGGGTATTCGTAAATACCGGGCTGACTACAATCGCCGCTGATGCTGAGGATTTTTGACCCTTTGGATTTTTCCGTGCCAACACTGGCAAACCAGTCACCACCGTTTACAGCGATACTGGCAGCCGCCAGAAAAGTTTCAACATTGTTCACTACCGTCGGTTTACCGAGATAACCTTGCGTGACCGGATAAGGCGGACGGTTGCGAGGTATGCCCATTTTACCTTCCAGCGATTCGATTAACGCGGATTCTTCACCGCAAATATAAGCACCCGCCCCCAAACAGATTTCAATATCAAAATCGAGGCCTTGCCCCAGAATATTGTTGCCCAGCAGTCCCGCTTGCCGACGCTCACCCAATATCGTTTGCAGTTTGTCGTAAAGAAACAAGTATTCGCCGCGCAAATATAAAAATCCTTGGGTCGCACCAATAATTGCAGCGCACACCGTCATGCCTTCAAATACCTGATGCGCGTAACTGTTCAGTAGCACGCGGTCTTTAAAGGTACCCGGCTCGCCTTCATCTGCATTGCAGATTACATAACGCTGTAGCTGCTGATTTTGTGTTGCTATGTCACAAAACGCATCCTCTTCAGGACCTTCATAACACAGATGCCATTTCCATCCGGTGGAATAACCCGCGCCCCCGCGGCCGCGTAAACCTGATTGATTAATCTCTGCCAGAGTTTCCTGCAAACCCCGTTTAAAAGTCGCTTCCAGCGCCTCGCCCGGTTCAATCGCGTGGTCTAGCAGCAAACCGGATTTGATCAGGTTATCGTTTACCTGAAATAAATAGCGTGGCCATTCGTTTAACGGCTTTTGCTGATTTATCATGTCGGCAATGCGGTCTATGCGCGGCCGATCCAAACGCGTCAGCGGATAACCGTTGACCAAGCCGGCAGGGCCTTGGTCGCACATGCCCGTACAGGAAGTATTATCCAGACTAACGATGCCATCTTCGCGCACTGCACCAACAGCAACATTCAGTTGCTTGGCTATGTAGCCGGTCAAATTTATCTTACCCAACATGTGATCAGTAATGGAATCACTGATCAGAAGTTCATATTGTCCTCTGGGGGTTAAATGAAAAAAGCTGTAAAACTCAACAACGCTGATAATTTGAGTCCGGGGAATATGTAACAACCCGGCCAACTGT
>JBAZTN010000063.1:0-6256 GCA_041661895.1 Methylobacter sp.
CAATCTGAGCCATGATCAAACTCTTCAGTTTATATCATTTTGCCACTCAATAAGATGAGTAGCCAATCTTGGCTCGACTACAGAATTAAACGTATAAATTACTTTTTACGTGTTGTTCTTGTGTCGACTATTTATTACAATCTTAAACAGTTCGCCACAAGCACCCACACAAATTATTTTGATCAGGTTTTTAAAGAGCGCGGAGCCAAGGCCCCGTTGAGTCCGACAATTATACAGAGTCTTATCAACCTGTCAACACCTTGTTGACTTTATTTTCTTTCCGTCCTTGTCGAAGCCAGTTACCGAACCCCGAAGAAGCCGACCATTATAACCTACTCAGCCCGCTTGTCAACATCATGTCAGCTTTTTTCCAATCCTGCTTTTAAAGTTCGTTACCGAACCCCTAGGAAGCCGCTTATTATAACTAATTACATTCTCCTGTCAACGCCCTTTTAACTTCACCTCCATCCTAATTAGTTATTGCTTTGTACTTATTTTAAAGCCCACATTTTTTAGATAACCGAATATCCATAATCAAGCTTGAGCTTTCCTTTAGAATTAGATAATATTGATTCAATACTACTTGGAGATTAAAAACTAATGAAAACAACAAAAAGACAACTCCCAAAATCAGTTATTCTCGGCTTAGCTGCTATTTTGCTGCCAGTTGCCGCACAAGCCACATCAGAAAGTCCTCAGCACATTCAGAAACTGTATGACGAAAATTGCGCCAGTTGTCACGGCTCGGATCATGGTGGATTTATTGCTCCCGGTTTGAATTCCGGCACCCTGAAAGGCCGTAGTCCTACTGCTTTACGCAGCCTGATCATGACCGGAAGTTTTGATACCTTAATGCCTCCGTTCTTCGGTCGTTTATCCGATGATGAAATCCGTGGCTTGGTTAAACATTTACAAACCACTCCAAAACAGGCCAATCCGGCCTGGACGATTGACGACATCAAAGCATCTATAAAGGTTTATGTTGAAGATGAAAGTAAGCTGCCCGCCAAACCTATCTATGATATCGATAACATCGATAACATTATCGGTGTAGCTGCACGTGGTAAATACGGACGTGGCTCAGGTTCAAAAGCAGTGTTCATCAACAGCGTTACGCATAAGCAAATCGGTGAAATTCCTACAGGCACCGCCGCGCATATTATCGACTATAACCCCGCTAATCCCCGCTGGGCTTATGTAAAAACCGACACTGCGGAAATTTTTAAAGTCGATTTATATTCCATGCAAGCCGTGCGTAGCGTTAAAACCGGATTCAACGGGCCTGGACTGGGCGTTTCCCGTGACGGCAAATATATCATGGCGGGCTCTTATGTACCGCACAACGCCGTCATCCTTGATGCCGACACCTTGGAACCGTTAAAAACCTTTGAACTGGAAGGCATTGATCCTGACGGCAAAATGGTCACTTCTGATTCTGGCATGATCATCGGTACACCGTTTGATGATATTTTTGCTATCGCCCTGGAAAACGCCGGTCAAGTTTGGGTGGTTGATTTAAAAGAAGGCTTTCCGGTCACAAAAATAGAAAACGTCGGACGCCATCTGCATGACGCCTTCCTGACCCATGGCGGCAGCAAACTAATGGTTGCTTCCTATGATGACAGCATCGTTACTGCGATTGACTTAAAAGACCGCAAAATCATCAAAAAACTGGAAGCAGGTTGCGTACCTCATGTCGGCGGCGGCGCTGCTGTTGAAGTTGACGGTCGCACACTGGGTTTCGGCACCAACTTCGGCGACTGCGACAAAATGGTTGTCAGCGTTTGGGATTTGGACAAAATGGAAGTGGTTAAGCAAATTCCGGTTGATGGCGGCACTGAATCTCCGGCTGCTCACGCCAACGCACCTTATGTTGCAGTGGACATCATCTCTAAAGACAAACGTGCTCGCACCATCCAGCTAATCGACAAGAAATCACTGGAAGTGGTTAAAACTTTGGATGTCGGCGGCCACGCTTATTTCCCTGAATACAGTGCCGATGGCAAGTTCCTGTATGTCAGTGCGGGTTACAGCGGTGATGAAGTCGTCGTTTATGATTCAGCGTCATTGCAAAAAGTTGCCACTATCCCAATGGAAAGCCCTGCCGGTATATTTTCTCACGGTCGCGTCAGATACATGACCCGCGGCCTATCTCCTGACGAAATGAAAGGAGCGAAATAATGAAAACAGCTGCTGTTACAAGCATTCTAATGATCGGCTTCTTGTCTACTCACAACGTTAATGCTGCGAGTTTATATGCAGGACAATCAAAAGCGGCGGCAGTTTGTTCCCAATGTCACGGCATTAGAAGCCCGTCAACTGAGGCCCCCTTTCCTCCATTGGCAGGGCGTGATGCCGATTACCTGGAATCGGCGCTGAAGCAGTATCGTGATAAAACACGCGTTTCAGATATCATGAATAATATTGCCGGATCTTTAACAGACAGAGATATCGAAAATATTGCCGCTTATTACGCCAAACAAAAACCTTAAGTCAGCCATGAACAAGCTGCTGCTTTTAATGTTGGTTACGACAAAAGTTTTTGCTGGGGAACCAACGCCAGAGCGGCAAAGCGCGCTCCGCAACATGCTCAAGCATGATTGTGGAGCGTGCCATGGCTTAACATTAAAAGGTGGTCTTGGCCCTGCCTTATTACCCGAAGCATTAGCTGGGAAGCCCGATGATTTTTTGGTCTCAACTATCCTTAACGGCCGCAAAGGGACTGCCATGCCGCCTTGGCAGCAGTTTATCAGCCATGATGAGGCGATTTGGTTGATAGAGATTTTACGTAAGCAGCATTAATACTGAAAAATCACGAAGGCGCGAAGCAGAATATAACCCTTCGTGATCTTCGTGTCCTTCGTGGCAAATACCAAACTTCCCCCACTATGACAAAAATTCTTTCCATTTTAGCCCTGTTTTTTTCCATCAACGCAATGGCAGAGCTGCGCGCCACTGGCGATCTGGGCATAGTCATCGAACGAGAAGATGGCAATGCGTTGATCTTCAACACCACCGAGCATAAGCTCTTAGCCAAAATAGAAAAACTGGGCGACTTGTCTCACGCTTCAGTGGTGTTCTCCCGTGATCAGCGTTATGCCTATATTTTTGGTCGAGATGGCGGTTTAACCAAAATAGATATGCTCAAAGACGCCATTGACAAGCGCATCATCCAGGCCGGCAATAGCATCGGCGGGGCAATTTCTCAGGACGGCAAATTAATTGCCGTTTCCAACTACACACCAGGCGGCATTAAAGTTTTTTCATCAGACACGTTGGAATTGGTTGCCGATATTCCAGCCGACTACGGCGAGGGACTGCGCTCTAAAGTGGTCGGCCTGGTAGATGCCCCCGGACAACGCTTTATATTCAGTTTGTTTGATGCTGGCGAAATCTGGATGGCCGACTTTAAAAACACCAAAGCGCCTGTCATTAAAAAATTCCCTAATATCGGCAAACAACCTTACGATGCTTTAATGTCGCCAGATGGACACTACTATATAGCTGGTTTATTTGGCGAACCTGGACTGGCACTGCTAGATTTATGGAATACCGATGCCGGCGTAAAACGCATACTGCCCGAATACGGCAAAGAAGATGAAAAATTACCTGTCTATAAAATGCCGCATCTGGAAGGCTGGGCGGTAGCCGGTGACTACCTATTTGCACCTGCGATAGGTCAGCACAAAGTTCTGGTCATCAACAAGAACACATGGGAACTGGTTGAAGCCATACCGGTCGCAGGACAACCTGTTTTTGTGATGGCCAGACCGGATGCGCGACAAGTCTGGGTCAACTTTGCCTTTCCCGATAATAATCAATTACAGATTATCGACGTCAAAGACCTGTCGCTGCGCAAAACATTGTCGCCGGGAAAAGCCGTTCTGCACATGGAATTCACTCCGCGCGGTGAAGAGGTATGGGTGGCAGTAAGAGATGATAACCAGCTGGTGGTTTATGACACAGAGACCTTGCAGGAAATCACTCGTCTGCCCGCCAATACACCCAACGGTATTTTCTTTAGCTCGCGTGCGCACAAAATCGGTTTATAAATACTATGCTGACGCCCTTACACAAACAGCTGCTAAACAACTATCAGCGCGATTTCCCCCTATCCGCACGACCTTATCAAGACATCGCCGATGCGCTGGGCGTTACCGAAGATGAGGTTTTATCCACACTAGCCGATTTAAACAGCAACAACTTTATAAGCCGCATAGGTCCGATAATCCCGCCCAACCATATTGGTGTCAGCACACTGGTGGCCATGGCCGTTCCTGAACAACAACTACAGGTTGTTGCCGACAAAATAAGCGCCTACCCTGAAGTCAATCACAATTATGAACGCGAACACCAGTTTAACCTCTGGTTTGTAGCCATCGCTGCTGATGCCGAATACTTACGTGCCGTCATTGATTCTATAGAACAGGAAACCGGATATAAAACCATGCAACTTCCGTTGCTGGATGATTTTTTCATTGATTTGGGTTTCAAACTGGATCTGAATAATGATTGATGCCCGTGACCGTCAACTGCTCGAACAAATTCAGCTCGGGTTGCCTGTTTGTTCCAGACCTTATGCCGAAATCGGCGTCAGAATCGACATGCCCGAAACTGAAGTTATCGAACGTTTAACACAGCTTAAACAACAAGGCTTGATCAAACGCATGGGCGTTATTGTTAAGCACCAACAACTGGGTTATCGCGCCAATGCGATGATCGTCTGGAATGTGCCGGATGACCTTATTAAACAACTGGGCGGGCATATCAGCCGGTTTTCTTTTGTAACGCTATGCTATCAGCGCCCCAGACAGCCTGGATGGCCCTATAACCTGTACTGCATGATTCATGGGAAAGACAAGGCCACCGTTTTAAACCAATTGGAACAACTCGTTGACGCTTGTTGTTTAAGCGGTTTTGAGAAAGAAATCCTGTTTAGCCGTCGTTGCTTCAAACAACGTGGCGCAGTGTACAAAAGCGCTACAAATGCTGCTTGCGCCGATGTAACCCATGGATAATACAGACAAACAAATTATCAACGCCCTGCAAGATGGCTTCCCCATTTGTGACTCGCCCTATCGGCGGGTCGCCGCGCAACTTGGTCTGACCGAACTGGAACTGATATCCCGGCTGAAAGCACTGTTGGATAACGGCACGTTAACCCGCTTCGGCCCCTTGTATAATGCCGAACAAATGGGCGGCGCATTAACCCTGGCGGCCGTTAAAGCCCCAAAAGAGCGCATCGATGAAATCACCGGAATTATCAACGCCTTCCCCGAAGTTGCCCATAATTACGCGCGCAACCATGAGCTGAATATGTGGTTTGTGCTTGCCACGGAAACGCCTGAACAAATCCAGCAAACCATCAGCGCAATAGAACAACAAACCGGCCTGACCGTCTACAATATGCCAAAAAACAAAGAGTTTTTTGTCAACCTGAAACTAGAAGCCTGACCATGCTCGATGAAACAGACCGCAAAATCATCCAGGCAACACAAGCCGGTTTACCGTTAACACCTCAGCCCTATCAGACTATTGCAGACCAACTCGGCCTGATAGCGGATGATGTTATGAAGCGACTGTTAGCTATGCAAAACAGCGGTATCATTCGCCGCATCGGCGCAGTGCCCAACCACTATAAACTGGGTTATCGCTTTAACGGCATGACTGTCTGGAATATTCCTGATCAAGCCATCGATGAACTGGGACAAAAAGTCGGGCAACTAGAATTTGTCAGCCATTGCTACCACCGTCCCAGACATCCGCCCGAATGGCCTTACAACCTGTTTGCCATGGTACATGGCAAAAGCCAGGAAGCTGTCGACAGACAGATTCAGCAGATTTCTGATCTGCTCGGCGACTATAATCTGGGCTGTGATGTTTTATACAGCACAAAAATACTGAAAAAAACCGGTTTTCGTCGCAGCGAAAAATTAAAAGGCAACCAGCCCATTACTGATTAGGCAGCTAACTATGTTTCGACTAAGCCAATACATGCGGGAACTGATAGACCCGACCCCTCTAACACCGACGCGCATACCGGCGGCTCCGGTAGTTATCTGGAATTTAATCCGCCGCTGCAATCTCACCTGCAAACATTGTTATACGACATCCACCGATATTGATTTTCCCAACGAATTGACAACACCGGAAATCTATACTGTCATGGATGACCTGAAAGCCTTTAAAGTCCCAGTTCTGATTTTATCCGGTGGCGAACCGTTGCTGCATCCCGACATCTTCAAAATTTCCCGCC
>JBAZTN010000063.1:6266-14334 GCA_041661895.1 Methylobacter sp.
TTGCCCTATCCACCAATGGCACTAAAATTTCTGCCGCTAATATCGGAGAAATCGCCGACATTAATTATCAATATGTCGGCGTCAGTCTGGACGGTATCAAAGATACCCATGACCAGTTCCGCCGTGTGAAAGGTTCTTTTGACCAAGCGCTGCATGGCATGCACTTGTGCCTGGAAAAAGGCATCAAAGTCGGCATGCGTTTTACTTTAACGCAAGATAACGCTCAGGATTTTCCTGCCTTGTTGCAGTTAATGGATGACAACAATATCGATAAATTCTATTTATCGCATTTGAATTATGGCGGTCGCGGCAATAAAAACCGCAAAGATGACGCCCATTTTGAGATGACCAGAGACGCCATGGATTTGTTGTTTGAAACCAGTTACGAATGGCTTAAAGCGGGCAAGGACCGGGAATTTGTCACCGGCAATAACGATGCCGATGCTGTCTTTTTTTTGCACTGGGTAACGAAACATTTCCCGGATAAAGCTGGGCATATCAAAGCCAAACTGGAACAATGGGGCGGCAATGCATCTGGCGTTAATGTTGCAAATATCGATAATTTGGGCAACGTACACCCTGACACGTTCTGGTGGCATTATGAGCTGGGCAATGTAAAAGAACGTCCTTTTTCAGAAATATGGCCAGACACATCCCACCCTTTGATGGCTGGCCTGAAACAAAGCCCTAGACCACTCGAGGGGCGTTGTGCAACCTGCCATTATCAAGCCATCTGCAACGGCAACACTCGGGTAAGAGCTGAACAAACTACGGGAAATTACTGGGCTGAAGATCCGGGCTGTTATCTGGCCGATGCTGAAATAGCATAAAGGGCGACCGGCCGCCCTTTATGCCTGAGGGGACTACGATTTATCGGGACCTGACGAAATCACTCTGTTTTCAAAGACAACAAGCTAACAATTTCGTCGTCTTCCCTTTCTGGATCAATCACCGTATCCAGTATAAATACCCGTTCGTTCGCTATGCCACCTTTTTGCACGATATATTTGGCAATTGCCTGCGCCCTTTCTGCGGCCAGGTCTTTTAGCCGCTGTTGTTCCGGCTTAATAATGGCTGACAACTTCTCCTTGGCGACTGCATAAAATTCGTCTGTGTTAATATCAGCCTTACTACCGACCAGGCGCGTTGTACCCAGGAACGATTTCTTCACCATCAGCGGAAACTTTTCAACAAACAGCTGTTCCATTAAACGCCTGTAATCCTGGTCGGAAATCTCAACATATTCCGAGCGTATTTTCCTGCCGCCCTGCTTATTGATCTCGTCGGCTTTTATTCTTTTAAGCTGATCGTATAAAGCGTCGTCGCTGACCGCTGGCCAATCCTGCTCCTGAAAAGCTGCACCTTTAATTTCCAGCTTTAAAACAGGTCGTGCTTTTAACGCCTTGGCTAAATCATCCAGCTTGCTGATTTGTTGCTTAGTTAATACTGCATCGCCCGCAGCAAAGCTGATCATGCTTAAATCTTGTTCACTGCCTATCAGAGAGGCCAGCGCACGAAAAGGCGATGAAATCGCTTTGCTTATGGCATTAACCAACGCATCAACAATGAGGTGGTTCACGCTAAATTGAGGATCTTCCATACTGCCGGTAATGGGAACATCAATTTTTATTTTGCCATCGGAATCCTTCATTAACGCGACTGCCAGTTCCAGCGGCAATGAAACAGCATTGGGGTTTTCAACTTTTTCGCCCAATTCTAACTGGTCAATCAGAATGTTATTGGCTGCAGTCAGTACTTTGTTGACAACTTTGTAATTCAGCCCCAGTGACATTTTGCCTTTTTCAACTTTATAACCGGCGAATTGCACCATATAAGGCGAAATCAACGGCATCGGCATACCGGTAAAATTAACAGTCACATTGAAATCGCCAAGATAAGGACTGAGTTCGCCCTTGACGTCGACCGGCGCCAAATCATAGGCAGTCCCCTTTAAAGCAACCTTGATCGTTGATTTGTGGTCTGAGGATATGCCGCTGGCACCGCCATCCAGGCTTTTGATTTGCGCGGCGAACGGCAGAATCAAGGAAAGGTCGGCAAAATCGGAAGAGCCGTCAATAATTTGAATTTTGCCCAGTTTAAATTTAGGTTTCTGCGCCTCTGATTGCGTATTATTGGTGACTTTAACAGTCGGTTCCCGTTTGTTTTTATCAACGCTTTTATCGGCAATCATAATGTCGCCAAAATTGACGGTCTTGTCCTGTTTGATTAGGATTCTGGCGTAAGGCCTGTCAATCACCAGTGTTTCGGCGCTGTATTGATTTGCCGGGAAATCGGCATCAATGCCGTTAAACGTTAAATTCTCCCATTTCACGAAGTCCTTGTTCTTTAACTGATCGCGGGTTAATAACCTGGCGATTTTGGTATTGCCGGTAATCTTAACATCCAGTTTATCCTGTGCCGATTTGGCGACCGAGACCTTACCGTCAACAGCCAGCGTCCCGTCGATAACATCCAGCCGCGCAAATTTATCGACATAAGCCTGGAAATGTTCCAGCGCAATATCTTTAACATCAACGGCTATCTGCGCGGATAAGGGTTCGACAACGGCGCTGCCGTCCAACTTGATCGAGCCGGTTTCATTAACCGAAGCACTGAGCTGAAATGGCAGGCTCGCACCGGCTTTATTGCTGAAATTTGTCAGCTGAAAATTTATAGGCTTGGCGTTAATGGTAATAGGTTTTTTTAGAGTCTGATCTTCAAAGGTAAGCCCACAATTATTGAGTGCAATATTATTGACCTTGATGCTCCACGACGTTTTTTCTACTGGCTCACTGGGGATCTCTTCATCTTTTGCAATCGGCAATAGGGGCTGATAACTGAAAACACCTTCTGGATCCAACCATGCCTTAAAATCAGCATCATTTGCAGAAATTGATTCGACCGTCAGTTCATGTTTTTCAAGATTAAAACCGATTCCTTGCACAGCAAACCTAACCATTTTAACCAGCGCTTTATCCTGCGCAGCTGCTGAAACTTGGAAGTCGTGCAGTTCAAACTTGCCCTGATTGAGGTTAACGTTAAATTTATTATCAACATAATGAGCCTTGTAGTCGGCCTCGAACAGTTCATAGCCCTGTAAATTCAGTTGTACAAAATCTTGCAAGGCCAGAGCCCGAATTCTCGGTAGTTGCACTTTCTCCAGTTTAATATGCCCGGATGAAGACAGCGGATTAAGGCCGATAGCGCCTTGCCAATCGAGCTTGCCGCCTGAATTCAGTTCCAGGGTTAAGCCTAATTTGGCTTGGCTGTCCGCTTGGGTCGTGAAATTTTCAATAGTGAGATTGATCGGATAAACGATCTCCTTTTCGGGACTGTTAAAATGCGCATCTTCCCAGTCCAGTTTCCCTTCGGCTATCGACAGTTTTGCAATATCTACCGGGAAAATTTGACCGCCATCCTGCTCGGCTTCGTTGCTATCCTTAAGCAGGTCTTTAAAATTGAATATCCCGTCTTTACCTTTGGCGATACGGACGACCGGCTTGCTCATCAACACCTTATCAACAACCAGCGCCGCCTGCCCGATGGATTGCAGTGCATTGATGTCGATAAAAAAATCGTCAAAGCCGACAAACAACTGACCATCCGGCTCTTGAAACTCAAATCCTTGTAAGCTTAGCTGTAGCGAAAAGGGATCGAAGCGTACCGTTGCCACAGACGCCTTCCTGCCGGTTTGCTGCTGGATGATTGTCGGCAGTTTCGACTTGACCAACGTGGGCAACACATAAAAGCCCAGAGCGGCATAAATACCGAGAAGACCGACCGCTATAAAAACAGGTATTTTGAATTTAGATGCCAAGTGTCGAATTTCCATAAAACCCAATGATCCAATATGATTTAACTGCCCCATTATAAACAGAAAAGGCGGCTCTCAGGTTACTGAGGAGCCGCCTTTTAGGGTGCTATCGTCCAAACCTATAAATCAAGATAACCGGTCTCTTCATGCAGAACGGTATCCAGGCCCTGTACTTCTTCATCGGAAGTCA
This sequence comes from Methylobacter sp., assembly GCA_041661895.1. Classification (GTDB taxonomy): domain Bacteria; phylum Pseudomonadota; class Gammaproteobacteria; order Methylococcales; family Methylomonadaceae; genus Methylobacter_A. The sequence goes on from JBAZTN010000063.1 coordinate 10,271, forward strand.
CACGTAGGCCTATCAATTTGTCCAAACATTTTAGTATCAGGTAACTGAATAATGCGCTCCAGGCCGCAGTTACGACAATCGCCAAGGCTTGAACGCCGACCTGGTCCATGATTGAAACGCCCTCTGCCAAACCTAGGCCTCCCAGGCCGCTTGCCGCAAAAACGCCGGTCAATAATGAACCGGTCACGCCGCCTACACCGTGAACGGAAAACACGTCCAGAGAATCATCGATTTTCAACACGCGTTTGACGTACTGGGTAGCGTAAAAGCATACGGTACCGGCGGTAACGCCAATCACCAGCGCGCCGAATGGCCCGACAAATCCGGATGCGGGGGTGATGGTGCCCAAACCTGCGACCATGCCGGTAACAATGCCTAAAACGCTGGGCCTGCTAAAGCGCTTCCATTCTATAAACATCCAGGTTAAAGCGCCTGATGCCGCACCAATATGGGTCACCAGCATCGCCATTCCTGCGCGTCCGTCTGATGTTAAAGCACTACCGGCATTAAACCCAAACCAACCCACCCACAGCATGCCGGCACCGGTAACCACCATGGTCATGTTATGAGGAGGCATGGCGGTGACTGGAAAACCTCTTCTTTTGCCTAACACCAGCGCCGCCACTAACGCCGCAACGCCGGCATTGACATGAATGACTATGCCTCCGGCAAAATCCATCGCACCCAAATCAGCCAGCCAGCCGCCGCCCCACATCCAGTGGCATATCGGCAGATAAACCATGATCAACCATAAGCCGCTAAACCACAGCATAGCCGAGAACTTCATCCGCTCAGCAAAACCGCCGACAATCAGAGCGGGCGAAATAATGGCAAATGTCATCTGAAACATAAAGAAAACTGTTTCGGGAATATCGCCTTTCAGTGACTCCACACCTATATCAGGCAGGAACATTTTAGAAGCGCCACCTATAAGCTTTTGCAGGTCTCCGCCATCAGCGAAAATAAAACTATAGACTCCAGCAAGCCAAAGAATTGAAACCAGACAGGTAATAGCAAAACACTGCATCAATACAGACAGTACGTTCTTGCTTCTAACCAAGCCGGCATAAAACAATGACAGACCCGGAATCGTCATAAACAAAACCAAAGCGGTGGATGTTAAAACCCAAGCCGTATTGGCTTGATTTAATTGATCCGCAAAAGCCACTTCAGGAAGTAGCAGCAAGCCTAAAAGTACCTTAAACAATATTTTTCCCCAGCGCCCTTAAATGGCATCCTCTCCGGTTTCACCCGTCCTGATTCGAATAACCTGCTCCAAATTAGACACAAATATTTTTCCATCTCCAATCTTACCGGTGTTGGCCGCTTTGACTATGGTCTCAACCGCCTTATCGACAACATCATCGGCGACGGCAATTTCCAATTTAACTTTGGGTAGAAAGTCGACAACATACTCGGCCCCTCTATACAGCTCGGTGTGGCCTTTCTGACGACCAAAGCCTTTAACTTCCGTTGCAGTAACGCCTGCAACCCCAATTTCAGATAACGCTTCTCTCACATCATCCATTTTGAATGGCTTAATGATTGCTGTTATTAATTTCATGTTTTCTCTCAGTTATATAGCAAAAGTGTTGACAACATAAGCGGCAATCATAGTGAATTACCTACCAACATACAATTATTAGGCGGTTACGGATCTATATCTGACAGAAACTAAAGCGAACCCTAAGGCCCGTAATTTAAGATTGAACTGATTATTGTTGGGGTGGTTTTTCATAACTGAAGTTACTCGTAAATTAATCACTCAAGGCACGCAGCCCATCCGGAAAAACAAAGCAAGTAAGATGCCAATTGCGTTTAAGCGAATAATCAAGGCCTTAATACAACGTCGCAGTGATTGAATGCACAGTTTTGGGTAATCAGGCTTAATTGCGCACTAAAATGGTGCTTCAGCAGTCTTGATTTTTTTCCAAAAGGAGATTTGTTCATCCTTGTTTTTTTTAGTGGCTAATCCAAAAAAAAATGATATGTTATAAAAAGGCATAGATTACTAATTCATAAACCATTCGAGGAGACAATATAAATGTCTGTAGCAAAAGTACTTAAACTGATCAAGGAAAACGACGTCAAATTCGTCGATTTTCGTTTTTGTGACACCCGCGGCAAAGAGCAGCATGTAACATTCCCTGCTCATTCCATTGATGAAGATACCTTCGAAGAAGGTAACATGTTTGACGGCTCTTCAGTAGCCGGCTGGAAACACATCAATGAATCAGACATGATATTGATGCCTGACCCATCTTCAGCGGTTATGGATCCATTTTTTGATGACAACACCTTAATCTTGCGTTGTGACATCATTGAACCAAAAAACATGCAAGGCTACGAACGCGACCCGCGCTCTATCGCCAAACGCGCAGAAAAATACTTACAATCAACCGGCATTGCAGACACTGCGTTCTTCGGCCCTGAAAATGAATTCTTCATCTTTGATGATATTCGTTGGGGTACCGATATGAGCGGCTCATTCTACAAAGTCGATTCTGAAGAAGCCGGCTGGAACTCGGAAAAAGTCTATCCTGACGGCAACACAGGTCATCGTCCAGGCGTTAAAGGCGGTTATTTCCCAGTACCTCCTGTTGATTCATTTCAAGATATACGCTCTGCGATGTGTTTGACTCTGGAAGAGATGGGTCAAGTAACTGAAGTTCACCACCACGAAGTTGCAACAGCTGGCCAATGCGAAATCGGCGTAAAATTCAACACGCTGGTTAAAAAAGCAGATGAAGTATTAGAACTGAAATATGTCGTTGCCAACATTGCTCACGCTTATGGCAAAACAGCGACTTTCATGCCTAAACCTCTGGTAGGCGATAACGGCAGCGGCATGCACGTTCACCAGTCTTTGGCTAAAGGCGGCGTTAACCTGTTCACTGGCGATTTGTACGGCGGCCTGTCTGAAACAGCGTTGTATTACATCGGCGGCATCATCAAACACGCCAGAGCATTGAACGCTTTCACCAACGCATCAACCAACAGTTACAAACGTCTGGTTCCAGGCTTTGAAGCTCCAGTTATGCTGGCTTACTCTGCACGTAACCGTTCAGCTTCTATCCGTATTCCTTATGTTGTTAATCCTAAAGGACGCCGCATTGAAGTTCGCTTCCCTGATTCAACTGCAAACCCCTATTTGGCATTCTCAGCTATGCTAATGGCCGGTCTGGATGGTATTCAAAACAAAATCCATCCTGGCGATGCAATGGATAAAGATTTGTATGACTTACCTGCCGAAGAAGCAAAAAACATCCCACAAGTTTGTCACTCTTTTGACCAGGCACTAGACGCTCTGGACAATGACCGTGAGTTTTTAACACGCGGCGGTGTTTTCACTAATGATGCTATTGACGGCTATATTGCGCTGAAAATGGAAGAAGTGACTCGTATTCGTATGAGCACACACCCTGTTGAATATGACATGTACTACAGCTTGTAACAGTTAAGCCTGTTTCACACAAGCTCACACTGACCCAAGACCCCGCAAGTTATCTGACTTGGCGGGGTTTTTTATGCCCACGCGAAACCACCGAATCCCGTGTTTTCTGCCCCCCCCTGATTTAAAATTCCTATAGAATGTCCGAAAATTTAGAAAAACAGGGTGACAGAAATAGCGCAAACAGATACAAAGATCAGCCTACCAATGTGCGAAAAACTAGCGCATCGCGCATGAGGGCAAAGTGCGTCTGTCGTTTCCCGAAAACGATAGATTAAGAAGAAAAATAGGGGAAACTGTTAAAAATGTCATTTTTTGTGCATGCCAATGCGGCGATTTCTGAAAAAATCAGCTTGTCTGGCAATTGTGACTGAAAAGCGATTTGTTCAGCGCTTCCCTAAGTAGCACATTTGCATTGTGTTACTTAGAAGCTGTTTAAAAACCTAACAAATTCCGCGTAAAAGACGATGTACCTCGGTAATTTTGATAAATACTTCGCCGTATCGGTTAGGCGCTCATAATCCTTGGAAAGCCGTCTGGAGTTTCCAAGCCAGGCAAAAGAGCGCTCAACAACCCATCGGCGAGGCAATACGACAAACTTGCCCCGCATGCC
>JBAZTN010000064.1:0-14324 GCA_041661895.1 Methylobacter sp.
ACAGGTTAGAATAATGGCTTTTTCGACGCGGTGTCCTTTGAAATTAATCATGAGGGTAATTTAAGCGGTGTTGGTTGAGCGCATAGCTTACCGAAACCGATGCTCCCTTTGCTAACGCAACAGAACCAGCCACAGTTTCCCCTGGGACTGGCCGAGATTTGACCCAATACCACAAACGAGAAAATGGCCGTCTAGAAGATAAAATACTAATCAACTTATCTAGCACCCCAGATGATCTGTTTTCATTGTAATCATTGTTCCTTGTTGTTCTCACCATTACAATTCGTATGACTGCTTAAGTAATGCTACGTATAGGCCAGGATAACTCCAGTTTTGTTGTATCTAAATCACAGCAAAAAGCTAGGCGTAAATTTAGGCGCACTGGTCAAACAATACTGAGTCAGAAGCAAGCAATATCGAAACAACTTGAAACTCTGTTTATATAAGGAGTAACGTGCAGTTTCAGGTTGCTTCAATTCGTTGGTGATGCATTTTTAATGCGATGGTCGTGCGTTCGAATCGCACACGACCCACCTCAAAGACCTTGTTAAATCAAGGATTTCAACTAAATGCCATCGGTTGAAAACGCTTTAAACTCATAGCAGTGCACAAATAAATGCGCAAATCGCGCTTTATTTAATTGCGCACTGATTGTTTAAAACGTTTATCAGAGGCCGCACTCATGGCAACTATCAGAAAATTATCAAACGGCAAATATCGCGCCGACATCCACAAGAACTACACGTTCATTCAAGCGAAAACATTTCTATCAAAAAAAAACAAGCTGAACAATGGGCATCTGATATGGATGCTAATATCGAAGCTATATTAGCTTTGACTCCTGGTAAGCTGAAAAAACTTACGCCAAAATTAGTTGGTAAAATGGGTGGCCTAGGCTTATTTCAAAAACTGGGTATTGAGCTAGAGCTTTTAACATTCAAAGACCTTGCCAATGAATACATGAAACAATGGTCCAAGAAAGACTCCAATCAAATCCCCAGAACGGCTTATTGGCTTGAGGTATTCGGCAATCAACCCATCAAAGCGATATCCACAAGCGATATAAGCAAAGCCTTGGATCATTATGCCAAAGTAAAGGTGATGGCGCGGGCAAATTGTTAATCAGCGTCGAATATTTGCCAGCAAACAGCTTCAATACTGATCTGTGACAATTTATACAACTTTGTTTTATATATAAAATTATTTCTTGCCTGGTAAAAATTGGACGCTGAAAGTGGAAAGATTTCAACGCTGATTAACATACCTTTTGGTAGTGAACTATTGATTGTCAGGCAAATTTGCCCGATAAGTTGATATTTCCCGGATATTCAGCATTGGCGCAATGCCGGCAGTCCCATCAAAATGATCCAACTAACAAAACTGTCTCGTCAGGTGCAGTGTTGCAGCAAATCCTGCTGGATATTCAGCAGGGCTGGGTTCGATATGCCGCTTCATTGTAAACCGGCCGACCGGTTGTCGCTAGTGGCAGCAATAGCGACAGGTTCTCACTCACCTCATTTGCCTGGTCAAAAACCGGCTGGCATGTCTCTTGCAGTGCACTTGGTTGATTCTTCATATTTACTTTTCAATCATTGACAAAACCTAGGGGATTTCATGCATAGATCGATATACACCGCTATTGGCCTGGCAGTCGCATTGACTGGGGCAGGATGCAGTTCTCTGCAACCGCAGAGCTTACAAGCGGTATCCGAGGCTTCGGGCGCCGACAACATCAAATCCATCGAATTCTCCGGCACCGGACGTTGGTACCAGTTCGGTCAAGCGCCGAATCCGGATTTGTCCTGGCCGCAGTTCGATGTAAAAAACTTTACCGCCGATATCAATTACGACACCGCCAGCGCGCGGGTGCAGATCACCCGCAGCCAGACTGTGGAACCCGGTCGCTTGCGCCCCGCACCGGTTGAGCAACGGGTCGACCAATATGTCAGCGGCGGCACCGCCTGGAACGTGGCCGCTGTCGGCAATGCGGCACCGGCACCAACCGCGCAACCGGCGGCCGTTGAAGAACGTGCAGCGGAAATCTGGGCAAGCCCGCAAGGCTTTCTGAAAGCGGCGCAAGCCAACAACGCCACTTCGCAAGCCGTCGAGAGCGGCACCGAAGTATCGTTCAGTATTGACGACAAGTATCGCTATGTCGGCACCATCAACGCCAAGAATCAGGTGGAACGGGTGCAGACCTGGATTGATAATCCGGTACTGGGCGACACGCTGGTCGAAACCCGATACGACGATTACAAGGACTTCGGCGGCGTACAGTTTCCCGGCCACATCGTCCGCAGCCAGGGCGGCTACCCGGTGCTGGACATCAACGTATCGTCAGTCAAGGCGAACCCTGCGGTTGACATTGCGGTACCACAGGAAGTCGCCAAGGCACCAGCTGTGGTCGTAACTGCCAACAAACTGGCTGACGGCGTTTACTATCTGACCGGCGGCAGTCATCACAGCGTCGCCATCGATCAGCTTGATCACATTGTGCTCGTCGAAGCGCCGCTGAACGAAGAACGCTCACAGGCCGTCATCGCTAAACTCAAGGAGATCATTCCCAACAAGCCGATCAAATATCTGGTTAACACCCACGCTCACTTTGATCATTCCGGAGGTTTGCGAACCTTTGTCGATGAAGGCGCAACGATCGTAACGTCGCAGCCGAACCAGCCTTATTATGAAAAAGTTTGGGCCGCGCCGCACACCATCAAGCCCGATCGGCTGGCCAAGTCGAAAAAGCCTGCGCGCTTCGAGAGCTTTACCGACAAACATGTACTCTCGGACGGCAAACGCACTATCGAGATCCATTCTATCGCCGGCAGCGGCCACAACGATGCATTCGCACTGGTCTATCTGCCGAACGAGAAAATCCTGGTCGAAGCCGACGCCTATACGCCTCCCGTGCCCAATGCGCCGCTTCCAGCCAAGCCAAATCCTTATTCTGTAAATCTTTACCAAAACATCCAGAAATTGAAACTGGATGTCGGTCAGATTGCTGCCTTGCACGGTCCGCGCGTGGTCACGCTGGCCGATCTACGTACTGCCATTGACCAACCGATAGCCGCCAAATAACTGGCCCGACCCGGATCAGGGCGAAAGTGCAATATTTTTGCCCTGATCCATAACCCATCACCACCGCGATGCCATTAAGTTAGCGGCGATCCAGTCGAGCCTGAAGGACAGGCTGGCAACTACCGATTTAGCTTATTACCCATCGCAGCCTCAGTCTTTTACCAACCAGTTATCGAACCGCCCTGTTGCCAGACAGGCAGTGCATGCGCAACCGCTGCTGATTTTCGAGCAATCGGGTAAGGGCTGTGAATAAAATCCCAACAAAAACAAAACCATAAAACTTGGTACAAAATTTGCTGTATTTGAAATACACATTTGAATTGCAAATTTCAATTACCGAGCACAATCAATATGCCTGTTTCAACTTTCCTACATGACGAATCTTAAAACCAAGTCGGAAAACACCCGTAACCGACTATTGACCTCAGCCAGCCGAATCTTTGCCGAGAAGGGCTTTCAGGAAGCGACGATAGCCGAAATCTGCGAGGGGGCGAAAACCAATATTGCCTCGGTTAATTATCATTTCCACGACAAGGAAACCCTCTATCTGGAATCCTGGCGTTTTGCTTTTAACCGGGAACTGGGTCAGCATCCACCCGACGGCGGCCTGATGACCGATGCCCCGGCAGAACAGCGGCTGGCCGGACGGATTAAATCCCTGGTAAGCCGCGTGGCGGATGACAATTCCTATTCGTTTGCGATTATCCATAAGGAAATGGCGCAGCCCACCCGGTTGCTGGCCGATATTCTGGAAAAAGAAATCAAACCGCAACGCATGCAAATGTTTGTTTTGCTGAAAGAGTGCCTGGGACAGGCGGCCAGTGAGCAACAGATCCAGTACTGCCACGCCAGCATCATGGGCCAATGTTTTCAGCTGTTGCGGTTAAAGCACATGCAAAGTGCCAGGCCGAATCGCAGTCATCCCAGCGACTTAAGCGACATCAAGGCATTTGCCGAACACGTCGTGCAATTCTCGCTGGCTGGCATTCAAGCTGTTCGCTCTCAAATCCTTAATTAAAAAATGTTCGTATGAATCAAGACAATCGCCACCCATTACTCCCGCTCGTCAGTCGTCGTCGGGCTTTTGTACTGCCCAGTTCGCTGCTCGTAGTGGCTATTACGTTCGCAGGCTTTTATTTCCAGCATTCGTCGGGTGCTACGGATGCGAAGTTTGGAGCGACAGACGGCAGGGGTAGTCATGAGGAGAATGATGCGCCGGCAGCGGTGTCGATAGAAACCGCCGGCCAGGGCGATTTTCCGGTGTATCTGAACGGCCTGGGTACGGTAACCGCATTGCGGACCGTGACCGTTCGGCCCAGGGTTGACGGCGAACTGGTGAAGGTGGCGCTTAACGAAGGCCAGATGGTCAAGGAAGGTGAGCTGCTGGCGGAAATCGATCCGCGACCGTTTCAGATACAGTTGCAGCAGGTCGAAGGTCAGTTGCTGCGCGATGAAGCCTTGCTGAAAAATGCCCAAATAGACCATGCCCGTTACAAGACCCTTCTGGAACAGGATTCGATTGCCGCCCAGCAGACCGTGACCCAGGAAGCCCAGGTCAAACAGTATCAAGGCATTGTGGAAATGGATAAAGCCCAGGTTAATAACGCCAAACTGCAGCTTAGCTATACACGATTAACCGCGCCGATTCCCGGACGGGTCGGGTTGCGCCAGATCGATCAGGGCAATATTGTCCATGCAAGCGATGCCAATGGTCTGGTGGTGATCACCCAGCTGCAGCCGATCAGCGTAGTTTTTACCCTGCCCGAAGACAAGGTGCAGATGGTGATACAGCGCTGGCGTTCCAACGAACCCGTTAGCGTGGCGGCCTATGACCGGGCCGGAAAAACCAGGCTGGCCGAAGGCAAATTGCTGGCGATCGACAACCAGATCGATCCCACCACCGGTACACTCAAACTGAAGGCGCAATTCGACAATAGCGACCGCAGCTTGTTTGCCAATCAGTTCGTCAACATCAAAATGCACTTGGATATGCTGCCCGGGGCGACACTGGTTTCAAGCGCCGCCATTCAGCACGATACCCAGGGCGCTTTTGTCTACGTGGTCAATAAAGAAAAAAAGGTTCAGCTGCGCCGCGTCAGACTGGGACCGACCGAAGCCGACAAGGTGGTGGTGTTAAGCAATCTTGCTGCCAACGAAACGGTGGTGGTGGAAGGCGTCGACCGACTTCGCGAAGGCAGTCAGGTCGATATTGCCCAAAAAGACGGCCAAGCCGTGGCAGCCAGTTCGGAGATACAGACCAAATCCGAAGGCAAGTCGCGTAAAAAAGATCGGCGCTCCTGAACATGACATTTTCAACGCATTCCCAAGCGAATTTCAATCCGTCCCGACTGTTCATTCTGCGCCCGGTGGCCACCTCGCTGTTGATGGTGGCGATGTTGCTGGTCGGTATATTGGCTTACCGGCTGTTGCCGGTTTCGGCGCTGCCGCAGGTTGATTACCCGACCATACAGGTAGTGACCTTGTATCCGGGCGCCAGTCCCGAGGTAATGACTTCGGTTATCACCGCGCCGCTGGAACGCCAGTTTGGCCAGATGCCGGGACTTACCCAGATGTCGTCGACCAGTTCGGGCGGCGCTTCGGTGGTTACCTTGCAATTCAATCTTGATCTGGATCTGGACATCGCCGAACAATCCGTGCAGGCGGCGATCAATGCCGCTACCAACTTTCTGCCCAAGGACTTACCGCAGGCGCCGATATACAGCAAGGTTAATCCGGCCGATACTCCAATCATGACGCTGGCGATCAGCTCAAAATCCTTGCCGTTGTTCAAGGTCGAAGATCTGGTCGACACCCGGCTGGCACAGAAAATAGCCCAGTTGCCGGGCGTCGGTTTGGTCGGGATCAGTGGCGGTCAGCGCCCGGCGGTGCGGATTCAGGTCAATCACAAAGCGCTGGCCGCTTACGGCATCAGTCTGGAGGATGTGCGCGGCGTGATCGCCGCCGCCAATGTCAATCAACCCAAAGGAATGTTCAACGGCCCGATGCGCTCGGCGATTATCGACAGTAACGACCAGCTGCGCTCGGCGGCGGAATACCGCGACCTGGTGATTGCCTACCGCAACGGCGCTCCCGTGCGATTATCCGAAGTCGCCGAAGTGGTGGATGGCGCCGAAAACGTGCGCTTGGCCGCCTGGGCCAACGATAATGCGTCGGTTATCGTCAACATCCAGCGCCAGCCGGGCGCGAATGTGATCGAGGTGGTAGACAGCATCAAGGAACTGTTGCCGAAATTGCAGGCGTCCTTGCCGCTTAGCGTCGAAGTAGTGCCGTTGACCGACCGCACCGTGACGATACGCGCCTCGGTGCATGATGTGCAATTCGAATTGCTGCTGGCTATTGTGCTGGTGGTGATGGTGATTTTCGTATTTCTGCGCAATGTGCCGGCCACCATAATTCCGGGGGTTGCAGTACCGCTGTCACTGGTAGGCACCTTTGCGGTGATGCATCTGGCCGGTTTCAGCATCAACAACCTGACGCTGATGGCGCTGACTATCGCCACCGGCTTCGTGGTCGACGATGCTATCGTGGTGATCGAGAATATCTCCCGTTACATCGAGCGCGGCGAATCGCCTTTGAAAGCGGCGCTGAAAGGCTCGGAACAAATCGGTTTTACCATCATCTCCCTGACCTTTTCGCTGGTCGCCGTACTGATTCCTCTGCTGTTCATGGGCGATGTAGTTGGCCGGCTGTTCCGGGAATTTGCGATTACGCTGGCGGTGGCGACCCTGATTTCTGCCGTCGTGTCGCTGACACTGACACCGATGATGTGCGCCAAGCTGCTGAAACCGGCTGCGGAACATGCTGACGGCGAAAGCGATATACACGGCGACGACTGGTTCGACAGGCTGATTGCCGGTTACGGCCGCAGCCTGGAATGGGTGTTGCAGCGGCAAACCCTGACCATGCTGGTTTTCTTCGCTACCGTGGCGTTGACCGTGGCGCTGTATGTAGTCATCCCCAAGGGGTTTTTTCCGATACAGGATACTGGCATCATCCAGGGCATTTCAGAGGCGCCGCAGGATGTGTCCTTCTCGGCAATGGCCGAGTATCAGCAGAAACTGGGCAAGCTGATTCTGGAGGATCCGGCGGTCGACAGCCTGTCGTCGTTTATCGGCGTCGATGGCATCAATACCACCCCCAACAGCGGCCGCTTCCTGATCAACCTGAAACCGCACGCCGAACGCTCGGTCAATGCCACCGAAGTCATCGCCCGGTTGAGACTCAAACTGGCCGTGCTAACGGGGGTTACCTTGTACTTGCAGCCGGTGCAGGATATGACCATGGAAAACCGGGTCAGTCGCACCCAATACCAATTCACCCTGGAGACACCGGATGCCGAGGAGCTTAACCGCTGGACACATAAGCTGGTGGAGCGGCTTACCGGTCAGACGGAGTTCAGCGATGTGGCCAGCGATGTGCAGGATCAGGGGCAGCAAGTCTACGTCAACATAGACCGAAGCACCGCCAGCCGTCTCGGCATCACCACTGCCGCAGTGGATAATGTACTGTACAGCGCTTACGGGCAACGGCTGGTATCGACCATCTTCACCCAGTCGAACCAGTACCGGGTGGTGCTTGAAGTCGATCCCGCCGCCCAGAGCACGCCCGACACACTCAAGGATTTGCGGATTCCTTCCAGCAACGGTACTCAGGTGCCGTTATCGGCAATAGCCGAAATATCGGAGCGGCCGACACCTTTGTCCATCAATCACCTCGACCAGTTTCCGGTAGCGACGCTGTCATTCAATCTGGCGCCGGGCGCGGCACTGGGCGATGCGGTGAATGCCATCGACCGCGCCAAGCAGGAGATCGGCTTACCGCTAAGCATCCGTACCAGTTACCAGGGTGCGGCGCTGGCGTTCAAAGCCTCGCTGGACAACGCCCTGTGGCTGATTCTGGCTGCCATCGTCACCGTGTACATCGTGCTCGGCGTGCTGTACGAAAGCTATATCCACCCGATCACCATTCTGTCGACGCTGCCTTCCGCCGGGGTCGGCGCGCTGCTGGCGCTGATAGTTTCTGGCGGCGATCTGGGCATCATCGGCATTATCGGCATTATTTTGTTGATCGGCATCGTAAAGAAGAACGCGATCATGATGATCGACTTCGCGCTGGAAGCGGAGCGCAAACAGGGAATGTCGCCGAGCGATGCGATTTTTCAAGCCTGTTTGCTGCGTTTTCGGCCGATTCTGATGACCACGCTGGCGGCATTGCTGGGCGCGTTGCCGCTGATGCTGGGCAGCGGTGTGGGATCGGAGTTGCGCCATCCGTTGGGCATTACCATGGTCGGCGGTTTGCTGGTCAGCCAGTTGTTGACCTTGTACACCACGCCGGTGATTTATTTGTGGATGGATAGCCTGGCCCGACGAGTCTCCGGCTGGTTGAACCTGAACCCCCCTGAAGCCGCTGAAAACGAAGGCGGTTTGTGATGAATCTGTCGGCGCTGTTTATCTATCGGCCGGTCGCGACCACGCTACTGACGATAGCCATCGCCCTGGCGGGTACGCTGGCATTCCTGAATTTGCCGGTATCGTCGTTGCCGCAGGTGGATTTTCCGACCATTAATGTGCAGGCCCAGTTACCCGGCGCCAGTGCCGAAACGATGGCCGCTACTGTAGCCACGCCGCTGGAACGGGCCTTGGGGCGCATCGCCGGCATTACCGAAATGACTTCCAGCAGCTCGTTGGGATCGACTCAGATTACCCTGCAATTCGATCTGGATCGCGACATCAACGGCGCCTCTCGCGATGTGCAGGCGGCTATCAATGCAGCGGCCAGTCTGTTGCCCAGTACTATGCCGAATCGTCCCAGCTACCGGCGGGATAATCCGGCCGACTCGCCGATTTTGATACTGGCGCTGACCTCCGAAAGCCTCAGCCGCGGTCAGATGTACGATGTCGCCTCGACCATCCTGGCGCAGAAAATATCGCAGATTCCCGGCATAGGCCAGGTTCAGATCGGCGGCGCGGCCTTGCCGGCGGTGCGGGTCGAGCTGAACCCCAACGCCTTGAGCAAATACGGCGTCGGCCTGGAGGATGTCAGAAATACCATCACCCAAACCAACACCACACAACCGAAAGGGGTAATGGAAGACGGCGAGCAACGCTGGCAGATTCAGGCCAATGATCAGGCCCGCAAAGCCGAGGATTACCTGCCGCTGATCGTCAGCTATCGCAACGGCGCGCCGGTCACAATCGCCGATCTCGGCGAGGCGGTGGATTCGGTAGAAGATCTGCGCAATACCGGGCTAAAAAACGGCAAACCTTCGGTGTTGCTGATTATCAGAAAGCAACCGCTCGCCAACGTGATTCAAACCGTCGATCAGGTCCAGGCCATGTTGCCGCAATTGCGTGCCAACATTCCCGGCACTATCGATTTGTCGGTAGTGGTCGATAGATCGCTGACCATCCGCGCTTCAATTACCGAGGTCGAACACAGTTTATTGATCGCTATTGGCCTGGTGATTCTGGTGGTGCTGGTGTTTTTACGCAGTTTGCGTTCGACACTGGTGCCGATTATTGCGGTGCCGGTTTCACTGATCGGCGCCTGTGCGGTCATGTATTTTTTTAACTACAGTCTGAATAATCTGACCTTGATGGCTTTGACCATCTCCACCGGCTTTGTAGTCGACGACGCCATCGTGGTCCTGGAAAACACCAATCGGCACATCGAAAAAGGTGTGCCGCCGTTTAAGGCCGCACTATTGGCAGCCAGGGAAGTCGGCTTTACCGTATTGGCGATGAGCGTGTCGCTGGTAGCGGTGTTCCTGCCGATTTTATTGATGGGCGGCATAGTCGGCCGCTTGTTCAGGGAGTTTGCAGTGACGCTGTCGGCGGCGGTGCTGGTCTCGCTGCTGATCTCGCTGACCGTTACGCCGATGCTGTGCGCGCGCTGGCTGGGTAAGGAAAGTCCGCAGCATGGTCGACTTTATCAAGGCATAGGTCGGGCCTTCGACCGGCTGCAAGCGGCTTACGAAAGTTCACTGCGCTGGGCGCTGCGTCATGGCCGCATCATGATGCTGATCCTGCTTGGCACCATCGGACTCAATTTTTATTTGTACACGGCGATCGACAAAGGCTTTTTTCCGACCCAGGACGGCGGCAGATTGATCGGAGAGATTCAAACCGATCAAGGCACCTCTTTCTGGTCCTTGCAGAAAAAGCTTTCCGAATTTTCCGGACTGCTGATGAAGGATCCTGCGGTCGCCAATGTGGCAGGATTTGGCGGTGCCGGATCCGGCACTAATAGCGCCAGAGTCTTCATCGTGCTCAAGCCGCACAATGAACGCGATCCCATTGAAGAAGTCATGGGCCGCCTGCGCGACAAAGTCAAACGCATTCCCGGCGCCAACCTGCATATGTTTCCGGCGCAAGAACTGCGTATCGGAGGCCGGCCCTCGTTCGGCTCGTTCGACTACGCCTTGCAGGCCGACGATCTGGGCCTGCTTCGGGAATGGATGCCGAAAGTGGTTTCTGCACTGTCCAAGCTGCCGGAACTCAGTGACGTCAATACCAGCCAGCAAGACAAAGGCCAGCAGATCGGCTTGGTGGTCGACCGGGATATGGCGTCGCGCTATGGCATCAGCCAGGCCATGATCGATGCCAGTCTTAATGATGCTTTTGGTCAACGCCAGGTGTCGGTGATCTATAATCCGCTCAACCAGTATCGGGTAGTGATGGAATTGGCGCCAGAATACTGGCAAAGTCCTGAAGCCTTGAAGCAGGTTTATATCAGTGTACCCGCCGAGCGTTTGCCGTCCGGCGAACAACGCGTTGCACGCCAGGTGCCGTTGTCGACGCTGGCCAGTTTTGCGCCGACCAGCACGCCGTTGTCGGTCAATCATCAAGGCCAGTTTGCTGCGGCTTCGTTGTCGTTTAATCTTCAGCCCGGCACCTCGCTGTCCACAGCCACCCAACTGATAGAAAAAACCATGCGCGACATCGGCGTGCCGAATTCGATACAAGGTAGTTTTCAGGGCTCGGCCAAAGCCTTCAAGGAATCCTTGCGCAACCAGCCCTGGCTGATCCTGGCCGCCTTGCTGAGCATCTACATCGTGCTGGGCATACTGTACGAGAGCTATATTCACCCGCTGACTATCCTGTCCACCCTGCCTTCGGCCGGGGTCGGCGCGCTGCTGGCGCTGATGGTTTGCGGCACCGAATTCAGCATCATCGCCCTGATCGGCGTGATTCTGCTGATCGGCATCGTCAAAAAAAATGCCATCATGATGATCGACTTTGCCTTGTTTGCCGAACGCGAGCAAGGCCTGGATGCTCGGGAAGCCATTTTTCAAGCTTGTCTGCTGCGCTTCAGGCCCATCATGATGACCACGCTGGCAGCGCTGTTCGGCGCTCTGCCGCTGGCGCTGGGCAGCGGTTACGGCGCGGAACTGCGCCAGCCGCTGGGCATTGCCATTGTCGGCGGTCTGGTCTTCAGTCAGATGCTGACGCTTTACACGACGCCGGTCGTCTATATTTATCTGGATCGTTTCCGGCTTTGGTTTCATGGCCGTTTCTTTAACCGCACCGCTTCACTAGCGGAAAAACCCGCTTAGTACCTAAGAGATTTGCATGACAGTTCGCATCACCCTAACCCTGATTTATTCACTACTAACCGTACAATTGGCCGGTTGCATGGTGGGGCCGGACTATGTCCGCCCGGAAGTGACGATTCCCAATGAGTTCAAGGAGGTCAAAGGCTGGAAACAGGCCCAGCCCCGCGATAATGTCCTGTCCGGCAAATGGTGGGAAATTTTCAACGATCCCCGGCTAAATGAATTGGAAGAGCAGGTCGCAGCCGCTAACCAGTCGATCATTCAGGCTGAGGCGCAATACCGTCAAGCCCAGCATCTGGTGCAGTCGGCGCAATCGGCTTTTTTCCCGATTCTCAATCTTACCGGCACGGCTAACCGGTTTCGCGCTGCCAGCGGTCAAAACGTGGCGGTCCCCGGCGTCAGAAACCTGTTCGGCGTCGCCGGGTCAATTGCTTGGGAGCCGGATTTATGGGGCAGCGTCCGCCGTCAAGTCGAAGCCAACACCGGCAACGCTCAGGCTAGCGCCGCTACCTTGCAGGCTTTGCGGCTGTCCAGCCAGGCGACATTGGCGGAAGATTATTTTCAACTGAAGGTGCTGGATGCGCAAAAGGCAATGTTGGATGAACTCGTGGCCGTTTACAGCAAAACCCTGCAAATAGCCAAAAACCGCTATTCAGTTGGTGTGGCCGCCAAGAGCGATGTGGTGCTAGCCGAAACCCAGCTGGAATCTGCACGTGCCCAAGCCATCAATCTCGGCGTGGCACGGGCGAAACTGGAACATGCGATAGCGGTATTAATCGGCAAAACCCCGGCGGAACTGTCCTTGATCCCTGCGCCGCTGGACGTGCAGCCGCTGCCGATACCGGTCACCCTGCCTTCGGAGCTGCTGGAAAGACGTCCGGACATCGCCGCCGCCGAACGCAAAATCGCCGCCGCCAATGCGCAGATCGGCGTGGCCAAGGCGGCTTATTTCCCAACCTTGAATCTGGCCGCCACCAATGGTTTTCAAACTTCCACCCTGGATACCCTGTTCACTGCGGCCCGCCGCTATTGGGCGCTGGGCCCGGCCGCTGCGGCACTGACTCTGTTTGACGGCGGAGCCAAACACGCCCAGTACAAACAGGCCATCGACGGTTTCGACGCCAGCGTCGCCGCCTACCGGCAAACGGTGCTGACCGGCTTTCAGGAAGTGGAAGACAATCTGGCCGCCTTGCGGATACTGGAGGAAGAGACCCAGGTACAGGATAAGGCCGTTACCGCGGCCAATCTGGCGCTGACGTTGACCATCAATCAGTATAAGGCCGGAACCATCAGTTATCTGAATGTGATGACCGCGCAAACCGCGGCCCTGTCCAACCGGCAGACCGCTGTACAGCTACAGGGCGACCGGCTGGCGGCCTCGGTGCTGCTGGTCAAGGCCTTGGGCGGCGGCTGGAATGTGGCAATGCTGCCGAGCCCGGATGAAGCGGGTGGTGAAGTCAAATGGACGGATTATTTGATTTTTCCGGTGGAGTGAGAACTGACAAGCTGACTACACCGGATAGACCAAGCTCGATCAAGGCGTTTAAGATGCGTTTTTTTAGTTTGCCTGAAAGGTTGTTAGCAATTATTAATTAATATAGCATCTGGCCTAACGGATTGCTGGGGCGGCGTTTATACACCGGCGGTTAAAATTAATATACACCTGAAAAGGTGCCTACTTTACGTTAGGTCTAGCATGCACATGATTCGTCGACTCGCTATTTGGTTTTTGAGGGCTTGGCCAGTTCTCGCCATGGCACTTATCGGCTGCGCTCACGTCTTTGCAATTACTCAATTTCCAAGTGAGACTGTATTCGTCAATAAACTCACCGGTACTTTCTTACAAATCGTTGGCGGTCTGATTGTTCTGCACTCGGTCGACGCCAATCTAGGGCTATTCCGAAACCACAGCCTCGCTACGGCTGTAGTTGCTTGGCTTCGGGAATGCCCTATCTTCGTGCGCAACGTAACAATTTCGGGTAGCGGCGCTGCTGCTTGCGCTGCGTCAGGTAGCGCGACTGTCACCGTAACACGAGCAGCTACAACCATAGAGGAGAGAGTTGCTGAAGTTGAGCGGCGGCTAGACGAGCTTCGCTCCGAAGTGACCGCGCAGAACAGTGCGATTCACACACGGATCGAGGAAGTGAAGTCTGAACTTTCCAGCTCCATTTCTTCCAATCAGGCAGCCCTCAACAAGTTATCTGAGCAAGTGGAAAAAGCAACCGTTGGTGGCTTCAAACAGCAAGCCTTCGGTGTGATGCTGGTAATTTACGGCGCAACTACTAGTGTTTTCGCCTAGGCCCAACCCATCATTTCACCGGACGCTGCGCGATAAAGCCGCGCATCGCCGGTGAATTCAAACGTTAACCCGATAAGGTGCGCTAGTTTATAGGGCCGTAGGATGAGCTGAACGCAGTGAAGCGCATCAATCGCGAACGATGCGGTTCCTAGCGTCACCACATCCTACCAACCAGCTAACTTGGGTTTTTGTTTTGGGGCGAATCAAAGAAAAAAATTGGATCAGGTCTTGCAATCACGCATCCGGCCTCTCAAGAAGCTCATTTCAACCAACTGTTATAAAAAGCATTTTTAAACGCTTTCTGGCATAGGAGTTAACTGAAAGCCGATCTGCTCAGCACGTTTGGTTAAATTTTTAATGACTCGTTGGCGA
>JBAZTN010000065.1:0-13703 GCA_041661895.1 Methylobacter sp.
GCTTTGAATTATAATTTTAATCTCAAGCTACGTGCCATCGGACGCATACCGCCTTTTGAGGCTATCCGGCAATGGTTTCTACAAAAACCGGACATTTTTTCGACTGCCCCAGATCACTTGATTGTGGAACTAAACACTTAACTCCATACCCGTTTTCTCCGCACAACTATATTCAGTGCGGAAGCCAGATCACTGGAAGGCATGCCAAATCGAATTTTTTGGGCTTTGCCTGCTTCCGATAGCACTGGTACTGTGTGACAACACGTTAAAACAAAGACTCCTTTTATGAAGCAAGCCCTAATCTTTTTTTCCAGGATTAGTTGAAACTTCACTGGGCGAAAAATTCTTCTATTTATTAGCCATTCCGGGATTTTCCTTAGTAGTTTCGTGCTCGCGGTAAGTTCTTAAAAGGCGCAACCCAACACTTACAGAATTTGTTGTCAGTACAATCAATGTGTTTACAAAAAGTAGACGAGCGAGCTTAAAATACACCCCACCCATAAAAATCATTTTTTTAAAATAATTTCTTTTTGTAATGATCCGGCTCCAGAATAAACTCACTGCGCTATAACCAGACTGTTTTGGCATCGGATACCCACTTCTCAGATTGCAAACCCAGAACCTGAAATTTTTCGTTTTATGATTGCAACAATAATCTAAAATACACCTTCTTTAGTCTGCTTCCCTTTCAAGACTTCTTATTTGAGCATTAAGGGAGCCACTAAAAATTGGTTAAATCGATAGTTCGACAGGCTCGCCACGAACGTCCCCTTTTTTACAATATGAGATACGTTCGCGCTAAACTGATCGCACAGTCGAAGCACTGTATTTTTAGGGGTTTGATTAAGAGCTTGAGCTTCCAGTTACAAACAAATCATACTTAAACAACCAAGTTAGCGAAGAAATAAGTTGAAAACAAAAAATACTATTTTATTTATCATCCTATTTGTCATGTCGGGGCGTTCTGTGAGTGCACAAGAAACAAACAAAGCAATAGAACATAAAGTCAAACATCTGCTGTCCCAAATGACGCTTGAAGAAAAAGCAGGCCAGATGACGCAGGTAGACATTACCGTTATTGGCGCTCTGGATGGACAACATGCCGATAACCCCATTGATCAGTCCAAGCTTGAAGATGCCTTATTAAACCACCATGTAGGTTCTATTCTTAATACGCCTTTTACGCCCGATAACAAGGCGCAACCTATTGAGACCTGGCGGAAAATGATGAAGACTATACAGGATACCTCATCAAAAACCCGTTTGAAAATCCCCGTTATCTACGGGATTGACGCCATTCATGGGGCGACCTACACCCAAAACTCGGTATTGTTTCCGCAGGCCATTAACATGGCAGCGACCTTCAATTCGGAACTGGCTTTCAAGGAAGGCGAGATTACCGCAAGGGAAGTGCGCGCTTCCGGTCAGCATTGGAATTTTTCCACGGTAATGGACATTGGCCGCCAGCCGCTTTGGCCACGCTTGTGGGAGACCTTCGGCGAAGATGTACATTTAGCTTCGGTGATGGGTACGTCTTATATTAAAGGTCATCAGGGCGATGATTTTTCAGCTGCCGATAAATTACCTACTTGCCTGAAACATTATGTGGGCTACAGTTATCCCCTTAACGGCAAAGACCGGACACCGGCCTGGATAAGCGAAAGAATGCTGCGCGAGTATTTTCTGCCGACGTTTGAAGCGGGCGTGAAAGCCGGATCGCCGACGGTGATGGTTAATTCGGCGGAAGTTGACGGCATTCCGGGGCACGCCAACTATCAATATCTGACCACGATTCTGCGCGGTGAATTGGGCTTTAAAGGCATTACCGTGTCCGATTGGGAGGACATCAAGCGACTTTATACCCGAGACAAGTTGGCCGCTTCCCCCAAAGAAGCGGTAAAAATTGCAGTGATGGCCGGTATCGACATGAGTATGGTGCCGTTTGACTTTTCTTTTTATGATTTACTGGTCGAATTGGTCAAATCCGGCGAAGTGCCGATGTCTCGCATCGATGAAGCCGTGTCCAGAATATTAACAGTCAAGTATCAGGCCGGATTGTTCGATCCCAAACCGCTGTTGCCGGTTGAAGGCAACTTTGCCACGGCAGAAGCGATAGAAACCAATCGGCAGGCGGCACGGGAATCGATTGTTCTTGCCAAAAACGACCATAACATCCTGCCGCTAAAAAAAGACGCCCGTATTCTGGTGACCGGGCCTACAGCCAATCTGTTGAGCGTGATGAATGGCGGCTGGACTATTACCTGGCAGGGAGATACTGAAAGTTTATATCCTCAGGAGAAACTGACAGTTTTTGAGGCCGTACAGAAAAAAGCCACCGGCAAAGTGACTTACGTCGGAGGCGATTCTTTTGATACCCCAATTGATATTCAAAAGGTTGTTGATGAGTCCAAAAACCACGACGTTATTCTGCTCAGTCTGGGAGAAAAACCTTATACAGAAACCCCAGGCAACATTGAGACATTAAATCTCGATCAGGCCCAAGTTGATCTTGCCAATGCCGCGATTGCAACCGGGAAACCGGTGGTTCTTCTTACCTTGGGCGGTCGTCCGCGTATTATCACCTCGATTGCAGAACGGGTTTCCGGGGTTGTTTTGGGATTTTTGCCTGGCATGGAGGGCGGCGAGGCCATTGCCGATATTTTATATGGCGACTATAACCCCAGCGGCAAGCTGCCGATTTCTTATCCGCGAAACACCAACGGAATTACGCCGTATGATTACAAACCCATCGAATCGTTTGAGCAGAATACTTATAACCCGCTCTATCCGTTTGGGCATGGCTTGAGCTATACCTCATTTGAAACCAGCGGCTTGAAGGTGGAAAAAGATAAAATCAAAATGGGTAAAAATATCAATGTCGCTGTTAATGTCGAAAACACCGGCGCATTGAAAGGCAAGGAAGCCGTATTGCTTTACATCAATGATGTGGCGGCTTCGGTAACCCGTCCCAACAAACAGCTCAAAGCGTTTAAAAAAGTCGAGCTTGCTCCTGGCCAAACCGAAAGCTTAAGCTTTACCTTAACACCGCATGATTTGTCGTTTATTGGCGTTAATCTTAAGCGGATTGTGGAACCGGGCGATTTTAAGGTGATGGTCGGCAATGAAACCGTTGGCTTTACCGTGACAAAATAAATTATGAGCAATGCAACTGACACAACAATCAGGTCTGAAAAAAATACTTATTCCGGATCATTGGCAATATTGACTTCGCTGTTTTTTATCTGGGGTTTTATAACCTGTTTAAATGACATTTTGATCCCTCATTTGAAATCGGTGTTTACCCTGAATTACACCGAGGCAATGTTGATCCAGTTTTGCTTTTTTACCGCCTATTTTGTCGTTTCAGTTCCCAGTGGCTATTTGGTCGAAAAAATCGATTACAAAGGCGGCATCATTGCCGGATTGGCCATAGCGGGCATTGGCTGTTTGCTGTTTTATCCGGCCGCAGGTTCGCATTCCTATCCGTTATTTTTAGGGGCATTTTTTGTATTGGCATCCGGCATTACCTTACTGCAGGTCGCCGCAAATCCGTATGTCACCATTTTGGGCAATCCGGAAAGCGCCTCCAGCCGATTAACCATGACTCAGGCATTTAATTCGCTGGGCACAACTATTGCCCCTTATTTTGGCACATTATTTATTCTTTCCACTGCCGTTAAAACGGCGGATGAAATTAAACTGCTCAATACCGATGAATTATCAGGCTATCAATCGGCGCAAGCTGCCGCAGTACAAACCCCGTATTTATTACTTGCTGCGGTTTTATTTTTTATTGCAGTCATTTTTGCCCTGATCAAATTACCCAAAATTGAAGCTGCCGAAGCACCGGTTTTAGGTGTTGAAGATGATGTCCATGCTAGCGCATGGGGCTACAAACATCTGGTATTAGGCGCAATCGGCATTTTTGTTTATGTCGGCGGTGAAGTGTCCATCGGCAGTTTTCTTATCAATTTTCTGGGCGAGCCTTCAATTGCCGGGTTGGAAGAAAAGGATGCCGGAAAATATGTTTCATTTTATTGGGGCGGGGCTATGATCGGGCGATTCATCGGAGCAGGCGCCATGCAAAGAATTCAGCCCAACAAAGCGCTCACCTTTAATGCGGTAACCGCAGCCATTTTAGTGCTAATAACCATAATCAGCAGTGGTCATCTTGCCATGTGGACTATTCTTGCCGTCGGGTTGTTTAACTCCATCATGTTTCCAACCATCTTTTCACTGGCGGTTAACGGCTTGGGCAAGCACACCGGACAGGGTTCGGGGATTTTATGCGCTGCGATAGTCGGAGGTGCTGTTCTTCCAGTTATGCAAGGCATGTTTGCTGATCATATTGGCATTCAACAGGCTTTTTTTATTCCGGTTCTTTGTTACTGTTACATCGCTTATTATGGATGCAGAGGTTATAAATTCTCTGCAATAAAGCGAGTTGTGTTGTAAATATTGTTATTTCCCAAAAGATTTTTTGATCAAGGAGTAGAGTCAATGCCTTATTTGAAACTTAAAACCAACACCCCCATTTCCAACGAAGCATCCCCTCAACTGTTACGCCAGTTGTCGCAACTGATGGCCAAAGAAACGGGCAAGCCTGAGCGTTATGTCATGGTAGCACTGGAGGGGAATAAAGCGATGTCATTTGCTGGCAACAACGAGCCTTTGGCCTATCTTGAATGCAAGAGTATTGGGCTCACTACGGCACAGGCAAAGTCCCTTTCTTCGTCTCTTTGCCAGTTACTGGAAAACGCATTACAGCTCCCGCCTGAGCGCGTTTACATTGAATTCAGCAACTGTCCTGCAGAATATTGGGGATGGAATAGTTCAACTTTTGGATAAACTCAATTTGTCGCTTTTACGGGTCTGTAGATACTCTCTAAAAACACAACCACCACGAGGAAACAGATAATGGCCGATATACAATCTCCAACTGTTTTAAATCCAGGCGTGTTAATTCCGGTCAATCCGGCCATTGAAAATTACATGCACAATTTACTGCGGCACACCGATCATCCGGTGCTTACTGAAATGGAAGCGCGGGCACGCAAGCATAACTTCCCCATCATCGGTCGCTTAGTGGGTGCTTTTATTGAATCGCAGGCCAAAATGATCAATGCTGAACGGGTATTTGAATTTGGCAGCGGCTATGGTTATTCAGCCTATTGGTTTGCTAAAGCGGTAGGTCCTAAAGGACAAGTAATTTGCACCGATGCCGATTTCCTCAACCAGGAACAAGCTCAGCAATATCTGAGCGCCGCTAATTTATGGGATCGAATTGATTTCCGGGCAGGAATGGCCCAAGAGATTTTTGCTCAAACTGAAGGACTATTTGACATCTGCTATAACGACGTCGACAAGGGCGATTATCCTGAGATTTGGAAAATGGCTAAAGACCGGGTTCGTCCCGGCGGCCTTTATATTGCTGATAATGTGCTCTGGCGCGGCCGGGTAGCGGTAGAAAAGTTTACTGATATTTTTCCCGGCTGGACTGAAGCCATTATTGAACACAATGAATTAATTTTTAATGATCCTGAATTTGATGCGTTTATCAATCCAACCAGAGATGGTGTGATTGTTGCGCGAAAGAAAACAGCTTAAAAAAAGATACTCCTTCTATAAAAATAGCTTTATGCTACTGCCTTAGATCAATGATTCATGAGGATTTGCTATGCCATATACCCAAGATATTGTAGATGAACTGAATATTCTGGTTCGCTACAACCTTACCACCACGCTAGAAGGAATCAAAGTTCATAAAACGGCTACACCGGAAACAATTGCAGCCACCCGTCGTTTGTTCGAAAAAGGCCTGTTATCAAAGGAAGACGGGGGGTATCTGACTAATCTCGGACGCGAAACTGCGGAACAGGCTCAAGCAGTCATGGATATACTCAGTCCAGTCTAAATTCGATATTGTTACGGTTGCACAAACCGTGAACCCTAAAAAAGGCTTAACGATTAAATCGTTAAGCCTTTTTTGATGCTACAACTATCAATCAAGCGGCAAGTTCAACCGCCGCTCTCAATTTTTTCATCGCATTCTGTTCCAATTGCCTGATTCTTTCGGCAGACACGTTGTAGCGTTCGGCAAGCTCATGCAATGTGGCTTTTTCATCCGCCAGCCAGCGACTTGAAAGAATATCCAGACTGCGTTCATCCAGCTTGGCCAATGCCCCCGACAATAAATCCTGCTCATGGCTTTCCCAATCTGAATTCTCAAGCAGTACCGCCGGATCAGCGCCATGCTGTTGAAGGTAGCTGGCTGGAGCGACATAGCTTTCTTCCGCTGATTCATCGACGGGCATATCAAACGACATATCCCGGCCACCCAGGCGTTTTTCCATTTCGTAAACTGCGCTCACTTCAACATCAAGATCTTTAGCAATGGCCATCGCTTCGTCATTAGATAACCAATCTAAATCCTGCTTGGACTTACGCAAATTAAAAAACAGTTTCCGTTGCGCCTTGGTTGTTGCAACCTTTACGATACCCCAGTTTTTGATCACATACTCGTGAATTTCAGCTTTAATCCAGTGCACTGCGAAAGAAACCAGTCGCACGCCCACGTCAGGATCAAAACGCTTAACGGCTTTCATCAACCCGACATTGCCTTCCTGAATAATGTCAGGCATAGACAACCCATAACCGCTGTAGCCTCTAGCAACGTGGACTACAAATCGCAAATTTGTCATAACCAGTTCGCGCGCTGCTTCCAAGTCGCCTTTGTCTCTGAATCTCAAGGCTAACTCGCGCTCTTGCTCCAAAGTCAATTTAGGCATTTGCCGGACAACATTCAGATAAGTATCAAATGTTCCGACTGATAAATTAATGGGTAAAGCTAATGAGTTACTCATGGTATCCCCTTTTGAAAAAAACTATAACTGAATATTAGCACTCTGAAAGCAAGAGTGCTAATAATTTTATTAACTCAAGTTTTCTACTCGGGTTTCAACCGTTGAAGCTGAAAATGAAGCACAATCCACGACCCCGCTATGCCCAGCATAGATGAAATGGCCAACAGCGTCAGTGTATCCATAAAGCCTAAAAACAGTATATGAAAAGCGCCGTCATAAAGCCCGGAGAGCTTTTCGACAGGTTGTTTTAAAACCAACATGGTTATCGTAACAATAAACCATGCTGCTACGCCGGATAAAAAACCCATCCAGAAACCACTATATAAAAACGGCCTCTGTATGAACCCATCTGTCGCCCCAACCAGTTTAGCAATCACTACCTCATCACGGCGATTATGCAATTCCAGGCGAATGGTATTGCCGGTAACAAACAACACCCCCACACCTAATAACAAGCTTAATGACGTAACGCCGCGCCGCGCCACTTCCATAATGGACTGCAGACGCGCAACCCATTCCATATCTATCTGGGCAAAATCAACTTCAGTTTCCTGCTTAAGATTCCCTAGCAACGTTTCAATCTCCTGTTCGTTTTCCAGTGAATTTTTTGGGAAAACCTGAATGACAAAAGGTAGCGGATTTTTTTCCAGAGCTTTGACAGCTTCGCCAAATCCGCTATATGCCTTAAACTCTTCCAAGGCCTGCTCTTTGGTAATTAATTTAACATTCTGAACGCTCGGATTTCGTCTGATACTATCCGCAAGACTGTTTGCTTTTGCATTGGAAGTTTCATCTCTAAGAAACAATGAGATTTGATTACTTGCTTCCAGATTACCCGTCAACTGCTGAAGATTAGCCACCAGAATATAAAATCCACTGGCAAGTGAAATAGCAATCGCCAAAACAACTATAGTCAATACAGACGTAAACGGTGATGCAACCAATCGCCCTAGACTGGAAAACAATGCATGAGCATGAAGATCCCGATAAGCATGCAATTTATCAACCAAATTACCGCCGGAAGTTTTGGTTTGCCAATGATCCTGCTTGATTTGATTTTTATTAGTATGTTTCATTGCTTAACTCGCAATCAGTTGACCATGATCCAGCTTTAAAACCCGATGGTTCATTTGTGTAATCAACGAAATATCATGTGTTGCAATCAATACAGTGACGCCAACCTGTTGAAACTGTTCAAATAAATGCATTATTTCAGCTGACAGCTCCGGGTCCAGATTTCCGGTTGGCTCATCAGCTAAAATCATCGGCGGCTTGTTAACCACGGCTCTGGCAATGCCGACCCGCTGTTGCTCGCCACCAGATAAGACAAAAGGAAATTTTTTTTCTTTGCCTAAAAGCCCGACTTTATCCAGTGAAGCCCGAACCCGGCGGGAGATTTCATTATGTCCGTAGCCCGCTATCACCAAGGGCAGCGCCACGTTATCAAAAACCGTTCTGTCCTGTAGCAATTTATAGTCCTGAAAGATCAAACCTACCTTTCTTCGTATGTAGGGAATCTGTCTATTCTTTGCCTTGTTGAGATTTTGCCCGTCCAGTAAAACTTGTCCCCGGCTGCAACGTTCAATTACCGGAATCAATCTCAGTAACGTGCTTTTTCCAGCCCCTGAATGTCCCGTCAGAAAAGCCATTTCGCCATGCTGTAGATGAAAACTGACATTACGCAAGACATCACCGACTTCAGGATACCTCATGCTGACATTATCGAACTTTAACATGGCTATTTTAGTCTTTGACAAACAATGCATTGACAAAAGTCTCTGCATCAAAATTCTGCAGATCATCAATGCCTTCGCCTATGCCTATATAACGAATTGGAATACCGAACTGTTTGGCCAGTGCAAAAATAACCCCGCCTTTTGCTGTGCCATCGAGCTTTGTTAAAACCAGCCCTGTTAACGCCACGGTTTCATTAAACAGTTTTGCTTGGGACAAAGCATTTTGACCGGTGCCGGCATCCAATACCAGCAACACTTCATGAGGCGCTGTTTCATCCAGCTTACCCATAATCCGTTTTACCTTTTTCAATTCATCCATGAGGTTAGATTTTGTATGCAATCGCCCTGCCGTATCGGCAATCAATACATCCACACCTTTTGCCTGCGCGGATTGTAAGCCATCATAGATGACAGATGCCGAATCAGCCCCGGTATGCTGAGCCACCACGTGAATATTGTTACGCTCGCCCCAGGTTTGCAATTGCTCGACAGCCGCCGCCCTGAAAGTATCTCCAGCGGCTAACATGACGCTATGACCCTGCGCCTGCAAGCGTTTGGCCAGTTTACCTATGGTTGTAGTTTTACCCGCCCCATTGACACCGACGACCAGAATAACAAAAGGCTTGTCCTGTTTAGGGATTTGTAAATTCAAGCTGCAGGGCTGAAGCATACTCAGCAATTCCTGCTTTAAAGCAGCTGATAACGCCTCGCCATCATTTAGCTGATGCCGTTCTACACGTTCAGTCAAGCGTTTGATGATTTCTGTTGTAGCTTCAACACCTATATCAGCCATTAACAAACTGGCTTCAATTTCTTCCAGCAAATCATCGCTAATTTCTTTTTGTCCCAGAGGAATATGGGCCAATACCCCGCTAAGTCCTGACCGGGTCCGTTTTAATTGCGATTTAAGACGCAAGTAAAGCGATTCAGGCTCGGCTTCCACATAAATTTCTTCAGCAGGAGCAACGATGCCAGATTCAACTCCTATAGCCGGCTTCTGCGGTTCCAGATAAGCATGTCTGCTATAAAAGCTTATAGCAATCAACGGCAGCATTAATAGTGCCGCAAAAGCATTATGAGCCACATCAATCCATAAAGGCATACCCAGTTTGACACCAATAATGCCTAAACCAATCTCCACCAACAGCAACAAACTCAACAACAAACCCACTCTTCTTACAGGTTTTGTATATTTTTCTGAGGTTGCACTCAGCATCACCAGACTGAGCACGACAAAACAAACCAGCGCGCCAAGCCTGTGCAGCCAGTTTGCAGCAACCTGAGCGTCAAATGATAGAACGCCGGTATATCCTGTAATCAATCCGTTAAATAAATTCAGGGCGCTTTGGTAGTCTGCATCAGGCCACCACGACCCACTACATTGTGGAAAACCTGTGCAGACTAAGGCCGCATGATTTGCACTGACCCAGCCCCCCCAAACAATCTGCAAAAATACAACCAGCATTGCAAATCGGGCAAAATTTCCAGGCCCTGTTTGCCCGGATGTAACTGCAACTTTCGGATTAATTCGTAGATACAGCCAGAATAATACCCAGAAGGTCATCATCCCCAGCAACATATGCCCGGTTACAATGACAGGCATAAGGTGCATTTTTACAGACCACATACCTAAAACCGCCTGCATACCTATTAAAAGCAGCAGACTTAAAGAAACCGTCATGACGGCTGCGCGACCTTGTTTTTCGCGCCACGAGATCAACACCAGCAACAAAACGCTCAGGCCTAACGCAGCAGCCAGATAACGATGTGTCATTTCCTTCCAGGCTTTGACAGTATCGAGCGGTTGATCAGGAAATGCCTCCGCCGCCTGCGCTTTAAAATCTGCCTGATCACTCACTATGGCCTGTCCGTAACAACCTGGCCAATCGGGACAGCCAAGCCCGGCTCCGGATGAACGAACATAGGAACCTAATACGATAACTATTAAAGCTAAAAAAACGCTAAAGAGAGTTATTTTTCTGAACATTTTATTTCCCACTATCCGATTTGTGAAATTCTCAGGAGATGCATAAGATCACTTTTTACACCGTAAGGATCAAAACCCGGTTCATACTGCATCATTAAATTACCCAGAGGATCCATGATAAACAGCATCCCATCCTGCACATTACCCTGTCTAATTTCCGCTATTTTTTTACTCATTGCATCATTGGGTCTGACTCTTAATAAGGTATTATCGTCCAACCACCATTTGCTCGCGGTTTCAGGTTCAACATCTTTTAAAAGGATGACTATTCGACGCGTACGGGTCAACTCCTTGTTCAACATTAAGCGTAATTGCTTGGTTTTATGAATTGCTTCCATACAAATTTCATTGCATTCGTTGTTCGGGATGATGTTTACTAACAACCAGTGCCCAGAAAGCTCTCCCATATTATCAGCAGTAAACTTATCAAAACCGGTTAGTTCGCTTCGTTCAGTTGTCACCGGAGGCGTTATCAACTGCCCAATATTTGTCTGGCCTTTTACAAGCTCTGGATTTTCTTTTAATCCCCAGGCGATTAAAAACGGAATGATGGACATCCCAAAGATACCTAAAATTAATAGGTGATTTTTATTTTTTTGATTATTCATCGTTCTTTTTTATAACTGTACCAAATAAATATGATTGTTAGTGTCAATGCCAATGCAAACCATTGAACTGCATAAGCTATATGTTGTTCGGGCAGCATGACGGTTGTTGTCTGCCATTCCCGTTTAAACCCATCGACCAAGTCTTTATCCAGCTCAATCTGGAATTGAAATAATGTATAACCTAATTTCTTGGCCAGAATTTTACTGTCAACCATTTGCACTACCGAGGGCCAGGTATCTGTTGGCAATTCCGCGCCAGCCAATTTTATACCGACACTTGGGAAATTATTAATCCGTCCTGAAATGGTTGTTAACGCCTTGTTAATCGGCAAATCAGGCAAGACTGACCGATCCTGATTTAAGGGAATCCAGCCCCTGTTTACCAAAACAGCCTTGGCTTCTCCCTGCAATATAAATGGCGTCAAGACAAAATAGCCCGCTTTCCCAGCGCTGATCTGATTGTCTATCAGAAACTGATGCGATTCATCATAGCTTCCAGCAACTTCTACCTTTCTATATCTCAGCGCTTCTGTATTATCTTCAACAGCCGCCGACAAGTGCAGGGTTTCAGTTACCCCACCCTGTTCTTGCAGTTTTAAAAATACCCTTTTCTGTTCTGCTCTATCTAATTGCCAGGCACCCAGTGCAAGCAACAAGGGTAATAAACACAAATAAACTAAAGTTGGGATTGTTTCAAACTTCATTGAATAATGGCCATGTGTATCATGCTTTTTTTCTTTCCTCTATTGGCACAGACGCCTGAATGACCGAAAATACAAAAACCTTCCGTCAGCATAACTCAATCATGATTATAAAAAGCATCGTTATTATTGCCTTTCTCCTGATAATTATCAGCCTTGGCTCGGCACTGTTTCATCTGGTTAAATATAGGAATCAAGAGCAATCCGAAAAAACAGTCAAGGCTCTGACTTTTCGGATTACGCTTTCAATCCTCTTGTTTATTTTTATTTTTATTGCATTTGCAACAGGGATCATCAAACCCCACGGATTGGGTGCTCAGATGCATCTGCAAAAATCCGAACAAACTAAATAACACAAAACGAATACCAATCATCCCGACAAAAAAAAAGCGCTGTCTGTTAGGCAGCGCTTTTTTCAGTATTGCTGTGTAAATTACATTAAATAAACAAACACAAACAAGCCTAACCATACCACGTCAACAAAATGCCAATACCAAGCTGCTGCTTCGAAAGCAAAATGGTTTTCTGGTTTGAAATGCCCTTTCCAGCTACGAAACAGAACAACGCTCAGGATAATAGCACCTACGCATACATGAAAACCGTGAAAGCCGGTTAACATGAAAAATGTAGAGCCATAAATACCAGAACCTAAAGTCAAGCCCATTTCGCTATAAGCTTCATGATATTCAATAGCTTGAAAAGTCACGAACAAGAAACCCAAGGCTACAGTTGCAATTAATCCTTTGATTAACTGATCACGGTTTTTTGCTAACAAACCATGATGCGCCCACGTGCAGCTTACGCCGCTGGTTAACAGAATCAAGGTATTCAGAAAAGGCAAGCCCCATGCACTCATAGGCTCAAAATCGCCACCGACTTTACCGGGACCATTCGTTGGCCAGACCGCCTCAAAAGAGGGCCATAACATCTCTTTTGTCGCCGCGCCAGTGCCTTCCCCGCCCAACCAGGGCACCGATAAATTACGCGTGTACCAGAGGGTACCGAAGAAAACGGCAAAAAACATGATTTCTGAAAAGATAAACCACATCATGCCCATGCGATAGGAAATACCTACCTGTGTGCTGTACATGCCTGATTCGCTTTCCTGGGACTGCAATGTAAACCACCCGGCAAGCATAACGATAAATACTATCAGTCCCAACACCATCATGGTTGAACCGATAGCTGAGCCATTTAAATAATTTGCAAATCCAGCCAGCATAATCACTAAACCGCCAGTACCAATGACTGGCCAGGTAGCTTTATGCGGAATGTAATAAGCGTCACTTGTAGACATAAACTTCCCCTATTATTTTTTCACTGAAGTTTCAGTATTATCAAAAAATGTATATGCAAGTGTAATTGTTTTATATTGCTGAGGTAACTTAGGATCAACAACAAAACGAACCGGCATAGTTCTACCTTCTCGCGCTTTGAATGTTTGCTCTGAAAAACAAAAACACTCGGTCTTTTTAAAATATTCAGCAACTGGTCCAGGCGAAATACTTGGAATTGCCCGAGCAATCATTACCTTGTCAGTCTTATTTTCAGCATAAAAATTCACCGTATAATATTCTCCCGGATGAATTTTCATTTTTTTTGTTTCTGAACGGAACACCATAGGCGTTGATTCGTTCAGCGATGTCATAAATTCTACAGTAATTTCCCTGTTCTTATCGACTTCGTAACTGGCTTCTTTGACTGCTGCTGATTCGATCTTTCCATTGATGCCTGTGATTTCACACAAAACATCATAAAGCGGAACCAACGCATAGCCAAAACCAAACATCCCCAAGACTACGAACAGC
>JBAZTN010000066.1:0-13675 GCA_041661895.1 Methylobacter sp.
ACGAGGTTTTACATGACTATCCAGAATGAACAATTAGCGCAAAAAGTTATTGAAATATTTAAACAAAATATCAGTGAAGATGCTCGTACCCATATTAGTGAGGCTGAGTTTCAAACATTAGCCCAAATTATTCGCGAAGCATTATCGCTGGAAATGAGTGAAGCAGCAGAAATGGTCGATAAACTGGAAAAACAGTTAAGAGAAAAAGCACTACATCTTGATCTGGACCTATAACCACTTAAAAGGAGTTATCTCTTCATTAATGGCTTAGCTTGACGTATATCTGCATCACTTGTACTTTCATCTTTAAGCTTGAGTAATACCGGGATATCCAAGCCTTCTGGGTTGTAGATAGTGATGCGACTGTCATTGACTGCAATTAATTTCGTACCTTGTTCAAATTATAATCGAGCAGCATGTTTGCCGACAGATCCGAACCACTGAACCACGACTGTCGCATTTTTTAAATCAAAATTCTGATCACGCAACGCAATTTCTGTTGCATGGCGTATTTCCCACCTGTCGGGCTAATCTCATCTAACGGAATGCCACAGAGTTCTCTTAGTAGACCGACAGACCGGTCATTTTCATCCCTGACCCAGGCCATACATTCTTCGTTTGTGCCCATATCCGGTCCAAAGATATAAGTTTCTTCATTCGCAAGACGAAAATGCTCATCAACACTAACATCCAGAGCTATGCTCACCCTGCCAATGAAGGGGGCCATAGTAATATTTTCTACGCCAAATATTTCTTTTTACGAGATTTTTATCTATGCACCTTAATGCCTACAAAATCCCTTGCTCACCAAGATCTGTAAGGTGTACTGTTCCCAAAAAAGGAAATTAAAAATTCTAATCTGTTTTTGGGTTTACCATTTACCTGAAAAATTTGCCCGCTTGTTGACATGCTTGATTAATACTTTTCCAAAGGATAAATCGTTATGAGCACTGCTAAATTCGATACTATCGGACAATACCTCCTCAAGCGCCTATATGACGCAAATGTTAAGCATATCTTTGGCGTTCCCGGCGATTATGTACTTGGCTTTTATGATCTGATGATCAAAAGTCCGATTCAGCATATCGGCACCACGCGAGAAGATACGGCCGCCTTTGCAGCTGACGGTTATGCACGCTGCACGGGAATGGGCGCGCTGGCAGTGACTTACGGTGTAGGGGCATTAAATACGGTAAATGCAATTGCCGGTGCCTATGCGGAGTCCTCGCCTGTGGTAGTAATCAGCGGAGCTCCTGGCGTGCGCGAGCAAAGAGATGATCCTTTGATTCATCACCGTTTTGGTCCTTTCACGTTCCAGCGCGAAATTTTTGAACGCATTACCTGTGCAACCATGGTACTCGATGATCCTGTTATAGCTTTCCGTCAGATAGACCGTGCAATTGCGGCTGCTCGCCGGTTTTCAAAGCCGGTTTACATAGAAATTCCCCGTGACATGATCATGGTTGAAGGGTATCCGATGCCAGCTGAGGCGATGGAGCAATTTGCAAGCGATGAGACAGCTTTATCGGAAGCAGTCTCAGAGGCCACTGAGCTTATGGCTAAGTCAGTTTCGCCTATGATCATAGCGGGGGTTGAGTTGCATAGATACGGACTTCAGGGCTCTTTGGTTGAACTCGTTGAACGCGCACGCTTACCAGTCGTAGCCACATTATCAGGTAAGTCAGTCATTGCCGAGCGGCATCCTGCCTATCTCGGCATTTATGAAGGAGCGATGAGTTCGGAGAATGCGCGCTACATGGTGGAGCAATCCGATTTACTCCTGATGCTGGGCGTTACATTGAACGATGTAGATACCGGCATCTATACCGCAAAACTTGACCCCCATCATATGATTCGTGCAGCCCTGAATGAGGTTATGATCAGCGCCCACCGCTATCCCCGCGTCGCGTTAGCCGATTTTTTAGCGGCCTTGGCGAGTTCAGTCAAACCATGCAGCGGCGAAGGGTTATCATTGCCAGCTGTAGCCTTGGAAGCAAGCGGTTTTCCCGAACCGAATCGGCCGATAACTACCGCCCGTTTGATCGGACGCCTCAATCAGGCGCTTAGCCCTGAAATGATTGTAGTTAGTGATGTGGGCGATTGTCTTTTCGCAGCTATCGATTTACGGGTACACGAACAAAGCGAGTTCTTGGCCTCCAGTTTCTATGCCACTATGGGTTTTGCAGTGCCGGCTGGGCTCGGTGCGCAAATTTCCCGCCCCGACCATCGTGCACTCATTCTGGTCGGCGATGGCGCTTTTCAAATGACCGGCACTGAACTTTCAACGCACGCACGCCTCGGCCTGAATCCGATTGTGGTGGTTTTTAACAATTCCGGTTACAGCACCGAACGGGGCATCCTTGAAGGCCCTTTCAATGATATTAGTAGTTGGCGTTTCGACCGACTGGGGGAAGTTTTTGGTCCGCTAAAAGGGTACGATGCCACTACAGAAGAATCGTTTGAAGAAGCACTCATCAATTCCCTGAACAACCGAACCATGCCAAGCATTATCAACGTCCATCTCTCGGTCGATGATGCTTCTTCGGCCATGAAACGTCTTGCAGAGCACCTGAAATCCAGGGTAAAAGGCTGAAGCTGAGCGACACGGTTCTGCCGTAAATCGTGTCGCTCTAGTGATGGTCAACCCTATTCCAGAATCAGGTAAGCAAACAAAAAAAGTAGATCGATACCTCACAACAGGGATGCCGTTTAATGAGTTGTCTAAAAGGTTTCCCATGCAAAATTCTTAAGTGTAAAATTAGCCCTTTTAACTTTGTTAATGGAGCAACAGCCAAATGGGAAGAGCCTATCAAAACCGTAAAGTTTCAATGGCTAAAACGTCTGATGCCAAGGCAAAGGTCTACAGCAAATATGGCCGTGAAATATATGTGTGCGCCAAATCAGGAGGCGTCGATCCAGCTGGAAATTTAGCATTACGCGGGTTGATCGAGCGAGCCAAGAAAGACCAGGTCCCTACCCACGTTATTGAAAAAGCAATCGACAAAGCAAAAGGCGGTGGTGGTGAAGATTTTGCACCTGCTCGATATGAAGGCTTTGGTCCCGGTGGCTGCATGGTGATTGTCGATTGCCTGACCGACAACCCTAACCGTACTTTTGGTGATGTGCGCCAGTGTTTTACCAAAACAAAATGTAAAATTGGTACCCAAGGCGTGGTCAGCCACATGTTTGACCATGCGGCTATCCTGGCATTTAAACATGATGATGAGGACACTGTTCTTGAGGCATTACTAAATGCCGATGTGGATGTTACCGATATTGAAAGCGATGATGGAAAAATCACCGTTTTCACGCCACAGGCCGACTACTTTAAGGCCAAGCAAGCCTTAACGGATTCCTTAGGTGAGATTGATTTTGAAGTGGACGAAATTCAATTTGTGCCAAGAAGTGTCACAGCTATCAGCGATGATGATATGCCGATGTTTGAAAAGTTTTTAGATATGTTGAATGATCTGGATGATGTGCAGAATGTTTATCATGATGTCGAGTTTTGAGGGCTAGTTTGGCTTATGCTCGACTGATTTAATCGCGGACTCGTCCGCGCGAAGCCGAGCAATTTTATTTTTATCGACCAAAAAATCCTCCAAGCAACAGGCAGGCCCCCATCCCTAGGGTTCTTGTACTTCTCGTATTTCAATGGGTTTGCCGGAATGGAATTTCTGCTCCTCCTCCGGCAAAAAATCTATATTTATTCCTGAAAGAAGCCAACTGCGATTAGAAAATTTACTGGTTGCCGGACGAATTAATTCATCCCAAAGCGGCCTATGAATGTGATCGTTAATTGTATAAAAATCGTGCGGAATAAGTTGCTTGGCTTGGATTTTCAAATAACACGATGGCATCAACGTTATCATCGCCAATATTTGCATTTAACAATCCAGTACCTGATCGAATGTAGTTTTGAAAAGATGTGTAAATCAGCGTACAAAAATCCCCCCTTTCAGTATCAGTTTTTACCAACTTACCAACAAATAAACATTAAAAAAACAATGTGATAATAATTTACATGGTCAATTATGACTCTATTTACTGGTAAATACTGGACGCTTACGACATGTCTGGTTTCTCATGCTTCAAACATATAATCCGATCCAACTGATTCCCTGATAATCTCCGCCAGACGCTTCACCCCGGGACCCGCAAAGTCCGGATTGGCTAGAATCAGGTAGAGTGGTACCTCGCGCGTACCACCTTCCCGCAAAGGTAGTGGTCGAAGCATCCCTGACCGCAACTCCTCTCGGATATGCTCCTCTGGCAGCCAAGAAAATCCATATCCCATACAGACTGTCTGGATTGATGTAGCGACCTGACTCACCGTCCAGCGCTGATCCACCTCGACAGACACCGTGCGTCGTCGGTCACGCTTGGCACCGGTATCACGTATCACCACCTGACGATATGCGCGCAGGTCCCGATAGGTCAACTCTCGGTCATAATGAAGTAAAGGGTGATCGGCATGAGCCACTGCGCGCAACCGTATCCGCATCAAGGGATCACCCAGAAACCCTGGTGGCAACTGTGTAGAAATCACCAAATCCGCCTCCCCCTTTCGCAGCTCATCCGAAGTTCCGCCGAGTACCGACTCGTTCAATTCGAGCCGAGTACCTGGACTCTCCCGACCAAAACGCTCCAGACATGCTAATAACAGTTGAGAGGGAAAGAGGAGTTCAACTGCGATATGTATTTCCGCCTCCCAGCCAGCTGAAAGTTTGTGGGCTGCTTGCTCCAGATTGTTGGCTTCGTCCACTAGCGCCAGCGCACGTCGGTAGAGCATCTGCCCGGTGGGAGTGAGGATTGCCTTACGTCCTTGAATCTCGAAAGCTTTCACATCAAGCAAGGACTCTATTTTTTGTATCGCATAGGTGACGGCAGATTGGCTCTTGTGCAGTGATTCTGCCGCCTGCGCGTAACCGCTCGCTTCCACGACTGCGATCAATGAGCGCCATTGCTCAAGGGTAATGTGAGACGTCATCGGAACCTATCTAATTTTTTGACCATTAACAGCGAATTATTATATTTTTTTTATCTCATAATAAGAAGTTTAATAGTCATCACTTTCAATGATACAAAAAAATACCATGAAAAAAAACCGTGAAAAGGAGCAACTTGTAACGGCAGCAGTATGTCTTATAGGAATGATTTTAATAATAATTTTTGTCAGTATTTTTGGTGGTTAATGTGAAAAATCATATCGTTAAAATAATAATTGATCGGGGACCAAAAAAATGAGTGCAGCATTAACTAACATAGCAACAATG
The DNA here is from genome assembly GCA_041661895.1 of Methylobacter sp. GTDB lineage: Bacteria > Pseudomonadota > Gammaproteobacteria > Methylococcales > Methylomonadaceae > Methylobacter_A. Next base: position 5,277 of record JBAZTN010000066.1, read on the forward strand.
CCAAAGCGATATTGCTTTACGGCAAATTTCGCTGAAGATTCAGTATAGTCGAATCAAGAGTAATAGAAATATTGAAGGCGACAGCTTTCAAGCAGGGGAACAAAGCACCCACCTGCAACTGACTTTTTGCCTAACAAACGGTTTTTGTTGCCTGAAATTCAGGCAAGTATTCCGGATTGTTATGGCTTTTTATTTTGAAGTGCAACGTGAAGCCTAACCAGGCAATAAAAAAGCCCTTCGATAAATCGTAAGGACTTGATTTATATCTTGATGGTCACATGGGATTCGAACATGACCATCGCATTATAAATGCTTTCGATACACCACCAAAGTATATATAAATCAAGTCGTTACGAATTTTCTATTAAAAATTGTCGCAATTTTGTCGCACTTCTAAATAAACGCCCGCACTCAATGCCATAAAAAAGGCCACACGATGGCGGCCTGATCTAATTGGTTTAACCATTCTGGTTTGGCGTTAGTTTCGTTCTAAATAGGTGCCCTGAAATTTCAGGGCACCTTCCTGCTTTATAGACCGACTGAAATTTTAGCGCGTCATTTATCGCCGTAAGCTTGTTTTAATATCCGTTCAAGCCATCCTTCACGACCAACCCCTTCAACACCGCGTTTTTTCTTTTGCATTAACTCCTGCTGCGCCAATGTTTCGTCGTGGACGTGCAGTTGCCTGTAGATATATAGATCGCGCCCAACAAGCTCATGCTGTACATCGTTTACATAAATAGTTTTCATAAAATAACCCCTTCGTTTCGTAAATTTTCCAACATTTCAGCGGCCTGCTTCTCGGCCTCCAAATCACGCTCAGCAATACGAGCCAGCCCGCGCACATAAAACCCATCGCCGACATAGTTCCTGTATTGATCGCGCATAATCTCGATCCGTCCCGGCACTTTGGCCATTCTGGTCATAATTAATGCTGATTGCATTTTAACCAGCGCGTTGCCCAGTTTAACCACGGCGGCAGCAAATTCCTGCTCGCCCTGTTCGAATCGTTCCTGCATTTGATTACAAACAAGGCGGTTGATATGCCGTTGATTGGTATCAGCCTGTTTTTCAACATCGGCTAACTGTTTCAATAACAGGGCATGTGTGGCCTTGCTGTCCGACAATGCAGCGATCTGCTTAGCCACTGTGTCCAGTTCAGCATCAATAGCTTGCGTGTCGGCCACCGTGTTGGCGAGAAATGCCGCAGCAACCTTATCCTGCCGGTTGGCGCTCAGCTTGGCGTGTTGGGCTTCCAGCTCGGTTAATCGGTCAACGTCGGCCTGGGCGCGATCAATGGCTGTTTGGGTTTTGGCTATATAGGCTTCAAGTTCGCCCTGGTGGATAAATAAAGGGTTCATAGCATTTCATCCTCAAGATTCCAAAGTAACGCTTCGCGTAGTTGTTCGCTGTTGGTGATGTGTTCGCCTGTAAGGGTGAAGAATTCTTTATTTGCCTTGTCGATGACAATGCAGGTTAATGCCGGCGGCACTTCGTTCACTTCGCAAATCTGCTCGCATTGGGGCAGGATTGCAGCCGGTACAGCAAGACCATCCCACTCGTTTTGGGTCAGATAAAGACTGATTTCCAGCAATGCCGCATCATCCGCCATGGTAAACGGTCGACGCTTTGGTGTTGGCCGTTTGGGGCGGCGCTGTTCGAGTTTTATAATGCGTGATTTCATTTTTGCAATTCCTCCAAAGCGGCTAAGCGTTTCTCAAGGTCGCTGCCCTCAATAACCTTGCCAATGCTTGATAATATCCAAACCAACTTAGCCGCCGACACAGGGTCGATGATCTCCGAGCGCGCTTGCCGATACACCGTTGACATTTCACGCTTAATATCAGATAGATTGTCAAGCTTGCATCGAATACGTTTCGGTGTAGGGGGTACCCTTGCGCCGTTTGATGATGTGGCGTCTGTTTTGTGGGGTGGTTGAATAGCCATAATGCTGCCTCTAATCAGTGGGTTATGGGTTGATGTTACGCCTTTTTGCGTCAATAAAAGCATATCGTTGATCAATATCGTGCGGGCTGAATTTTATGTTGGCCCGTTTGCGATTCAGCGCTATCAATCTGCGCCGGTCTGCCCTGTTCGGTGTTATCCCCGGCCCGGCGATAGTCAAATCGATAGGGCTTAGGCCGCGTGCTGCGAGACGTCTTTGTATTTTGCTCATAAATGCTTCTCCGCGATTTCAAACATTTCATCAACAGTGGATGTTTCTTCAGATTCAAAACGAACGATTTCATCTGTTTCATCATCAACCACCATTAAAAATAAACCGCCTTTTTTATTGGCGATATTTTCAAACATTGCTTCAATCTGTTTTTCCATAATTTTTCCTCGTTTCTATAAAATGTTAGATGTTCATTTGATTGGTTTTAACCAAGCGGTTTTTTCACTGTAACAAGTCACCGTAACAACGTAACAGCTCTATAGAGCTGTTACGTTACGTTACGTTTGGGCGACCGTAACACTGTTACGTTTTGTTACGTTACGTTACGGTGTTACGCTCCATAAATAATCGTTATAGAACATACACATACGGCATTCTTGCAGCTTTTCAATATAGCGTTTTAGTGTGTTACGTTTGGAATTTTGGGCAACATTTAGAAAAGGGTATACAGACTCCTTAAAATCGCGAATATGTACGACTTTTTCAGGGCAATCAGGAAACAGTTTTATAATTTCAGCCGGTGTGTCGATACCGCGTAATTTTATAGATTGAGATAATGCTGAAAGAATTTGTTTATCTTGTGAATTTAAAGATTTTATAGATTGGGGTATGTCATTGGTCGGTTTCAGGATAAGTGAGGTGGTAGGTCGTCCGTCCTGCCGTAACAATCCAAGGTCTACAACATGTGCCATCATATTTATGTCATCAAACTTTTCACCGTCTTTCATCTTTTTGCAAGAAAGGCTGGTTAGCATTGTTTCGTTGGCGCGTGTCATTTCCAATAAAAAATCAACATTGCCAAAAAACGCATAAGCCCCCCGCGCTCCTTTGGTCGCATCTTTTCCGGTGTGGTGAATCACCAACGAACAGGTTCTGTAGTTTTTACAAGTGCTCTGAACAAGCTTTAATGTTCGGGCAACTTCAGAATTGCTGTTTTCTTCAGTGACCGTGCTCAGTGCTGAAAACGTATCGCAAATAACCAATAGCGGGTCAATTGACTTAATTTGCTCGCTGAGCCATCCCATTGCAGAACTTTCATCAATTGCCAATGGCTGATCTAATACAAAAAGATTTCCGTTAAAGTCGCCTTCCACTATTTTCAGGGCTTTAATCCGTCTGGATAGCGCGCCTAGACCTTCACCACAGATATAAAGCACCTTACCAGTGCTAAACACCTGATGGCCAAAGAAGTCTGTTCCCGTGCAAATGCTGTGTGCCATTTTTAAAACGCCAAAGGTTTTAAATGATTCGGATGCTCCGATCAATAATCCGTGGCTATCAGTTTCAAGAATGTTATTGATTAAATAATCAGGTGCTGTTGCATAATCGGCTAATTCATCCCCGCTGTTCCATTGGGGTGTTACATCCACTGGTTGTAGCGTGTTTATAGGATTGTTGCCGGCGAATACTTCCGCTGCATCAAAACTCTGCACAGGCTCCGACTTGCCATGCTCAATGGCCGCTAAAAGCGTTTTCTCCTCCTCAGCTGACGTTATGCCACCATCGGACATATCATCAGATAATGTATATAACAGGTCGGTTATCTCGTTTTCATCAACCAAACCGGCGGCAATAAGGCCACCGGCAAGCATACCCATCCGCAAGCGCGTCTCATGCCGCTGGCCGGGCACTGCTTTTTTGGCCATTGCGGTCAGGGTTCGAATCAGTTCTGCTTCTTTGAGCGGGCTCGGTGTGGTGGCTACAGCGGTAGGTATCACCCGCTCTTTGGGCGGCGGGCAAGGTGTGGTGGGGAATATTTCAGCGCCGGGGTTGTAATATAAATCGGGGTCATCAGTCACGAAACAGGCGCGCCTCATGTCTTTGCAGGATGGGTCTGTGGTTATTCCCAGACCTGATAAATATGCTTCGATCTGTTTATAAGCATGTTTAAATTCGCGGTCATTTGTTATCAGTGCAGGATTAACCCGGAATCCAACTTTTAATCCCGCACCGGATGGGCTCATAAAACAGAAAACACAGGTTAGAATATCCTGTAACGTCCATTTTATAACTTCCATCTCCTCTGGCTTGAGGTGGTCGATGTCAAATTGTATCAGGCCTGTAGAACATTGGACGTTGGCGTTATCTGCTGTCTTGTCGGGCTTAAATAAGGCGTTAAAGTGCAGCGTAGTTAATTCACGCTTAGCAGCCCTGTAGGCTTCGTCGTCAGAGTCGTCAGATAACTTCGCTCGGACTGCTAATACTTTATCTTTGTGTGTTCCGTTTTTGATTTTATCCAGTTCATCGGATAATGAAACCGGTTTGTATTTCCACGGCGTATCAACGCTGCGGCTGGCGGTTATTAATGTGTTTTGCATGTGGCAAATGTCCATAATTTTGCCGATTTGCTCTATTCTGGAATTGTGTTATATTCGAATCGTATCTGAAAATACGCACCACCCAGAAGAACACCTCGGCTATTTGCAAAAGTGGTCGGGGTTTTTTATTGCCTTACATGTCGCTCGACATAGGCTTTAAGATCAACCACCCGATACCTCGCACTTCGCCCAATCTTCACAAACGGGATATTATTCTCGCCGGTCGAACGCCACTTGATGAGTGTGCTGGGCTGGATCTGTAGCAAAGCTGCTGCTTCGGTGGTGGTTGCCAGAACATCATCGGCAAAAGAAATTTTTCGGGACATTGATATAACTCCGGTTGAGTAGTTCGGAGTAAGTATCAATATTATTTGAGGGGTTTAGGCCGCATGCGGCTAACTTTTAATCGGTGCGGTTATGTTTCGCGCCGTTCGTGGCCTGCGGACTATGATAATTTTTTGGCTTCTTTCAAATACCTGCGGACGGTGTCGTTACTAACGTCAATTCCAACACGCTGCATCTTTGCACTCAGGCTGTTTTTATTATCGCCGGTTAGGTCATTTCGGGTTTTGTCGGGGTCATAGCCGTAGGCATCCGTTGCCATGAACAGAAGCATCTTTAACATATTGCTGCGTTCTGTCCCCGAAAGCGTGGGTTTTATCTCCGGTGTGTTTATTTCAATGTTTAATGTTTTGGCAAATTTAATTAATTGATTAATCGTTACCAGTTGGGCATCAATGTCGATACCACCAAAACCGCACCCTTTTAGCGGTTTTGGGTATCCAGTCCCGTCTTTGTCATTGGGCGCGTAAGTCGCAGGGTTAAGGGTTATCACCGTTCCCTCATATATCGCCGCCTTGAGGCGTTCTGCATGCTCTTTTTCACAGGCTAATCGTCTATCGTCTTGAAATACAGCACCTGCTGTTATGGCGGGTATTTCCCCGACAGTAAAATAGGGCGTTTCCACCGGAAGTTTAAGTTTAAATTTCATTGCGCCGACCTGATATTGATTACATTATCGCCAGCATCACCAACCCGATCTTGAATAAAATCAGCAATTTTAAAAGTTGCTGATCTCAATGTATTCTCCTCTGGGTTGATGTAACCGCCGGTCACGTCACTATTGGTTTTATGATTAGCCAGTGATTTGAGTAGCGAGAACGGAATGTGTGCCGCTTCGCCCAGGGTTAAGAATGTCCTTTTTAGATCATGGCTTGAAAACTCGATACCCGTTTGCTTGCTGATCTGTGCAATAGGCTTTCGCGGGATATTCATTACGCCATCTTTAGAATCGCCCGGGAATAAATAACGAGTGTCGCCGGTTAAGGCTTGCAGGCTTCTTAAATATGGTTTGATCTGTGGTGCAATGTAGGCGGTGAAGTCAGTCTTGTTTTTTGTATCTCGGGCAAGAAGGCAATCGCTTTTAAAATCTATGTCTGCCCATTCCAGATAACGAACGTCCTGATCCCTTAAGCCGGTATGCAACAGGATCAATAAATATACTTTGGCTTTCTCATTCTCAAGATTCAAAACGGCGTTGTACCAGACTTTCAGGTTATCGCTGGGTATCATGCGTTTTTTGCGTGTTGGCGGTGTCCATAATTTGCCATCGGTCAGCACATTGACGGGGTTTTCATCTAATGCTTTCAGTGTCTTCACGGCATAGTGCATTAACAGCCGCAACACCCGCAACTTGTTATCTCGGCCGCCGGTAAGCTGTCGGCGCCGCGCCAATATCATATCTCTGGTGATTTCGTTGATCGGTTTGTTTAACCAATCTGAGAAACCCTGGTTAATTTTTTGGGTGTAGTCATACACCGATGCTTCACGCAAGTCGGTTTTATCGGCCAGATATTTGTCTAGCAACTCTTGCAGGGTGATTCCGCGAAGTCTCTGTTTGCGTTTTTCCTCTGTTGGGTTAATGCCGGTTGCCATGTCTGATAAACCCTGTCTGGACAGCTCCCTCGCATGGTTAACCGATAGATCAGGGAATTTCCCAAGCGTAATGCGCTGGGTGTTCTTACCATTCCACTTGAGAAGCACAAACGACTTTATCCCGGTGCTGCTCACCCGGCATGTCAATTTAGGGCATCCAGAATCGTGATAATCGACTCGGCCTTGTTCGGGTACGGGCAAGTTTCTAATCCGATCTTGTGTAAAGTTTATTTTTTCTGCCATTTCAATTCTCCTAAAATCCGGGTCATGGCCGGGTCATGTTTTAAACCATGTTTTGAGTATTTTAGAGTAATCTTGAGTATTATGCAGAATTATTACAAATCCAATAAAGTCAAGGCTTACAGGGCAACATTGCAGGATTTTAGAGGGGTGCAGAAAGGGTGGGACGTGTAACTGTTAATCATTAGGTCGGCGGTTCGAGCCCGTCCGGGGGAGCCAAGTAAATCAAAGCCTTACATGCAAATGTAGGGCTTTTTTTTGCCTGTTGCTTTTTTGGGCAACCCCTGGGCAACTTTCAAACGATAAAAACCCCCCGGGTTTTTATTATAAAAAGAAGAAAAAAATACTCATGGTAAATTCCTTTAAAAAATATAGTTTATTTAGGGACTGTTTTATCAACAATCCACATTGATTAAATAAAGCTAACAGATTAACACAAGCCGCTCCGAAATCGTGTTAATTTATTGAGGGTAATTTAAGACTAAAAAATGCCCTGTTAGGAAACTAGTGGGACATTTTTGTGAGTAAAAATATAGACCGATAAGGTGCCACGTTGATAGAAATTCGCGCAATGCGGGATTTTTGCGGTATAGTCGGCATGAATAAAAATAAATGCCAACTAATCGCAAGGGTGACGCTATGAACAATAATTCTGATTCATTTGTTAAGCCGGTTTCAGAGATAACCATTTGCGTAGATAGCGAGACGCTAGCTATTTTTAAGGAACATGCTGAAATGACCGGCGAGAGTTATCAAGCATTAATGAACGAAGCGCTCAAGCAATTTGCTAGCAGATTGGCGACAGTTGATATGCTTGATGAGACAACCAGGCAAGAGGATGCATAAAGAGCCTTAATTTTCGACAATAGCTCAATAAAAGCCAGATTTATTGTCGATCCTACGTCTGCTTCTTGACTAATACCAGATTCTTGGAGCCTTGGTAGATGCTGCCAACGAAATTGTTTTTCCATTCAGCCCCACAACTATAAACACGATTCGAGAGGGATTTGCGAGATACCTGTTTTTTACCGGAAAATGGGGCATTCAGATCAACTTGTTAAAGGTAATGGCAATAGAACTAACAATATAATTTTATTCATGTTATTTTTCGCAAAACCAAGCATAACTATATATTTTGTTACAAAATATTAAGATGTAATAAATTCAATTGTCAGTGGATATTTATATTCTTCGCCTTTACTTGATCGAACTGCCGCGACTAGACAGAAAACCGTATTCAGAACGGCTATTAGCCATGGCAGGAACAGTCCAATGATTACGAGTACTAAGACCCAAGAAATACCATAATAAACCAAAGTTGTTAACTGCCAGTTCAGGGCATTCCTAGCGTTTTCTTTTACCCAGCCATCATTCTTAACCAGATATACCACTAAAGACGGAACAAATCCGAGGAAGATACCACCAAGATGTGTCAGGACTACAATTAGTCTTTCGCTTTCTGAATCTTTATTATAATTTAGATTATTCATCTGTTCTCCTTGAGATAATTTTGATATTTCTGTGCTGTATATGCTGGTATTGCTGCTCTGGATTTGTTAATGCCAGTTGAAGTTTGACCATTTAAAGCAAATTATGCCGGAATCTAGGTAGCGTTCTCAATTAAGCCAAATGACGGTAGACACAAGGCTAAGCATAGCCTGATAATTTCTTGCTAATCGCTCATATCGCGTTGCAATTCGGCGAAAATTCTTCAATTTTTGAAAAAATCG
>JBAZTN010000067.1:0-13668 GCA_041661895.1 Methylobacter sp.
ACGTATAAAGTCCGCTGTCAACCACACTGCCGGTATGCTCCTGTGCCCGATAGCCGAATAGCCGTTTACGTTCTATATCCGAACGTATCTGTAGCGCACCGATTTTTTCAGCGAGTTGGCTGGCCAGGGTGGATTTACCTGAACCTGAAAATCCGTGTGTAATGATCAGTGTTGGCTGATTGTCCTTAATATAACGCTCAGCCAGGTTCGCATAAACCGTGTAATCGGAACGAGCCTTTTTGCAAACAGCATCATCATTAGGCAACTGCGCCATGCGCAGCAACGAAACTTTAGCCCGTACCAGGGCTCGATAGACCAGGTAGTAACGTAATAATGCCAATCCCTGGTAATCACCGGTGCGTTGCAAATATTGATTAAGAAAGCGGTGAGCGTAGCAATCATAACCAAAGTGCAGCAGATCCATAAACAGAAAAGCCGCTTCGCTGATGACATCAATCCAGCGCAGCAGCGGGTTAAATTCGATGCAATCAAATGGGGTGACCTTTCCGTTTATGAGGGTCATATTGCCAAGATGCAGATCACCGTGACATTCCCGTACATAACCCCGCTGTCTACGCAGCTGCATCAGCGCCGACTTTTTGTTCCATTCGTCATTACCCCAAGTCTGGATGGTTTGAAGTTGCTGTTTATGATGATCATCGTCCAGCAAAGGTCTGATATGATTAAAGTTCTCAACAAACCAGTGTTTGATATCTTCACTTTCTCCATAAGGAGATTCTGCGCTCGCTTTTTCAATCGTTTCATGAAAATCGGCCACAATATCGACAATCTGATCTATTTCATCTACCCCCAGCTGTCCTCGTTCAGCGCGTTCATTCAGTGTGAGTCCTGCGGGAAACTGGGCCATCTTAACGGCGTATTCGATAGCTTCGCCCGGCCCACCGATTTTGGGATGATCCGGTTGCCCAGTTATTGGTACTACGTCAATATACAGGTCGGCAGCTAAACGCTGATTAAGCCTTAATTCTTCGTGACAAAAAAAACGTCGTTTCTGCAGGGTGGAGAAATCAAGAAACCCGAAGTTGACGGGTTTTTTGATTTTGTAAGCGTACTGGCCGGTTAGCAGCACCCAGGAAATATGTGTTTCTACAAGGCTGACAGAAGCTGTTTCATGTTCATAAGCGCTTGATTCACACAACGCTTTAATCAACGCAAAGTCTGAATCTGGAGTCGTTTTATTATTGATCGATGTATTGCTCATAATTAAATCCGCAAATTTTTATCGTGTCTTATTATCGACAATATTCAGTTAAAAGTTGATTTATTTGTTCGTTACTGCGGGTCTTTTTTTGTGGAGTACTAGGTATTTATACTAATACTTCTGTCGCTGTAAATAAGCTATATTTCAAATCGAAGGACTTGCATTCAGCAACGTTAGCCAAAGAATATGAAATATAAAACCATTGAAATTAAGTAACAGCTTAATGACTTAATACGAACCAAATTTATTTAAGGATTTTTAATCATGTCTACAACAACTAATACCGGTACTGTTAAATGGTTTAATGCTGCCAAGGGTTTCGGCTTCATACAACAGGAAAAAGGACCGGATGTTTTCGTTCATTACAGTAATATCAGTAGCACAGGTTTCAAATCACTGACTGACGGACAAAAAGTGCAATTCAATATAGGGCAGGGGAAAAAAGGCCCACAAGCCGAAGATTTAATAGTTCTGTAATGTTTCTCCTTTATACTTAACTAGAAAAAGGTGAATAGTCATGCAAATTCCATTACAAATTACTTTTCGTGGAATCCCAAAGTCTGAAGCCGTAGAGGCGAGGATCCGTGAAAAAGTAAGCAAGCTTGAGAGATTTCACTCGCATATTATGAGTTGCAGGGTTGCGGTTGAATCCGAACATCAACACCATCATCAGGGCAATCAATACCACATTCGCATCGATATCACTACGCCGCGCAAAGAATTGGTCACCAGTCGGGAGCATCATGACAATAAGGCTCATGAAGATATTTATGTGGCTATACGCGATGCCTTTGACGCAGCGACGAGACAATTAGAGGACTACGCCCGGGTTCAGCGCGGTGCTGTTAAAACGCATGACTTGCAAAGTACCGGCACCGTAGTCCGTTTACTCCCTAATAAAAATCATGGATTTATTGAGGCGGCCGACGGTCGTGAAATTTATTTCCACCGAAACAGTGTAGTAGGAGAAGGATTCGACTCGTTAGCCGTTGGCGATGAAATTCGCTATGTCGAAGAAGAAGACGATCTTGGCCCGCAAGCCAGTATTATTTATCCATAAATAAACTATGCTCGAGGGATACACATTTGTTAAAATTACACATAACTAATAATGTAGACATAACCAAAACTAATGAATGATCTATTTAATCAATGGGGGAACTTTTTTTTTCATACCCGTAACGTGCTTTTTCCTATCCTTATTGCGATGGTGCTGTTTATATGGCCTCCAGTTGCGATAGATAATGCTCCAGCCATCTATCTAATGGTCATCGGTCTGCTAATGATCATGATGGGGCAGGGGCTACGGATACTGACGATTGGACTCGCTTATATCAGTCGCGGTGGTCGGAAAAGACGTATTTATGCCGAAAATTTGGTCACGGATGGCCTTTTTTCACATTGCAGAAATCCGCTGTACTTAGGCAATGTCCTAATCGTCAGCGGATTCTTATTTGTGTCCGGTAATTTGATAGGCATCATTGTTGGTTCATTGGCTTTTATGATCATTTATCGGCTTATTGTTTACAGTGAAGAAAGTTTTTTAAGTACAAAGTTTGCAGAAAATTATGCGGCTTTTTGTGCTGATGTTCCTCGCTGGTTTCCTAGATTAAAGGGTTTACGGGAGACCATTAGAAATTACCAGTTTGATTGGCCAGCAGTTGCCGTTAAAGAGTACGGCACGATATTTACCTCGCTGCTAATTCCCCTAGGTTTGATTGCCTGGAAGTTATCTTTGGTAAATAAGCTGGGTGAATATCAATCATTATTAATCGGGTTCCTAATAGCAATAATTATCGCTTATGGGCTTGTTCGGTTTTTAAAGAAAACTGAACGTCTCAGGTCAATGCGGTAAGCTCTAACGGAATCAGTCAGGAGCAGATATGAAATGCGATGAGCTAGAAAAGCAGCAGATAATCACTGAACATAAGTATATGACTAACCAAGATAAAATATTTCAACAAACGGGCCGGGTGGAAGATTTCTCTTTTAATGACAATGTCGCGCAGGTATTTGACAACATGGTGTCAAGGAGCGTGCCGTTTTACAATGAAATCCAGCGAATTCAGGCAGATCTTATTATTGATATTTTGCCTGAAGATTCAGGTGTTGTTTGCGATTTAGGGTGTTCGACAGGGACTACGATAGAGCACATTGCAAAGCATAAAAAATGTCCGCCTAGTACTCGGTTTATCGGGTATGACAATTCAGAGCCCATGTTGGATAAGGCTCGCAGCAAATTGTCTGAACAAATAGATGCCGGGAAAGTATCATTAATTACTGCCGATTTGAGTAATCTTCCTGAATTACCTCCTTGCCATGTTGTCATTCTTAACTGGACCTTGCAGTTTGTACGTCCCATCGACAGAGAGTATTTGCTGAGAAACATTTACGCTTCGCTAAAGCCCGGCGGTATATTGCTGTTATCAGAGAAAATTCTCGGCAATGATCCGATTTTGAATCGCTTATATATAGATCATTATTTACAATATAAAACAAATTTGAGCGGTTATACCGACGCTGAAAATCAACGCAAACGCGAAGCGCTGGAAAATGTTTTAATTCCTTACCGTCTGGATGAAAACTATGCTTTACTGGAGCGCGCTGGATTTAAGCAAATCGATACTTATTTCCGCTGGTTAAATTTCGCCTGCATTATCGCCATTAAAGATTAAATTCGTCGATTCAGGTTTTTTATAAATAGCTAACTTCTTTTTTTTATATTGAGATAGCAAAAGGTTTTGTCATTTCGTAGAGCTTGCTAATCATAAAGGTGCGCCTGTTCTATAAAAATGGTAGTGATCTTACGTCAATGTACCAACTTCGATACATTTGTGCGCGGTCAGATTAATGCCCGCGCCGATACTATGAACAAGCTCCGGTCGCTAAATAAAGCAATTAAAGTTAACGGCTCAATGCAAAATTGATTGTTATTCCAAATCTTTAAAATCACTCCGGATTGTCTGAACTTCAGATCGATATGTTTCAGCGTCTCCGTAACTGATGAACTTCTGATAGCGGCTGTGTAGGTTTTTAATGCGGTGGGCATGTTTAATAGGACACCAAAATTGTTCCGTGCGTCCGGCGATTTCCTGCAAATAACCAAATAAGCCATTGACGTAACTGCAATAGCCACAATTAATCTTTTCTATAAGATTCAGGTAGTTGAGGTATTGTCGGTCGAAGACAATATAGTCTTGTCGCTTGACTTTGGGGATACCATAAATAGGGAAACAGATTGCCTGATACAGGCTGATAGTTATATCTATTAATGCCACAGGGACAATACAGATCCAGATGAAGGGTACGCTAAGTATGTGTTTTAGTGGGGCGTCGGTTATATAGTTGAACAGCTGTTTGGCATATTCCCTATGCCTGATAATGACGTTTTCTTCAAAAAAGACCCGGCGTTTGCGGATTTCATAAGAAAATTCTTCCTGTTGTTTTTGTAATTCCTCAACCAGCTCGTTTTCCAAGGCTTTTATTTTGTCCAGCAGTACTTCAAGTTGGGTAGGCATTACAGATTCCTGTGTAGAGGCGAGATAAGTAGTATAAAAAGCAAAGGAAATCAGTATAAATGGATTATTAAATATCTACTTTAACATTTAACTCTATTCTGCGGAACGGAAAGGATTTATTTTGCTTCCTGGCTGGCGGCTTGATGAGTGTTGATAAAACTACTTGCATAAAATTACACTGTCGAACAGTGTTATAAGTATTTGTACTAATATTTTTTTCTGATATTTCCAGCTAGAGTGGATGCAAGTGATTTTATTTCATGAGCGACTCAAGAAATTTAAGACCAGTGGTATCGAGGTGGAAAATGATTTCAATCGTTCAAAGAGTTTATGAAAAAATAAATCTTAAAGAATCCGTGGCACCAATAGATCTTCCAGATTGTTATACCAGAATTGCCGAGATTGCCTATTACAAAGCCGAAATTAGAGGTTTTGAGCCCGGCCACGAACTTGATGACTGGTTTGAGGCAGAACAAGAGTTTAATGACTGGTTTGATACTTTATATAGTGAAAGGGTGGCTAAACATAAACCCCGTTAATTCAATGTTGTGTAGTAGATGTGCTTAATTAATATATTACGGAGAATGTTATGAAATCTAGCGAAAAAGATACAAAAAAAAGCTCAGAATTAATGCCCAGTTCACCCGTTGGTGGTTTAGTTTCATTCGATGAGTTTGATAATCTTTTTGATGACTTTCTCTCGCGCAGGTGGCCTCGCTTGTTAGACTGGAATCTGCCTACAGGATTGGAAAAAGGACTTCCGAAAGTTGATATTATCGATCATGATACCGAAGTAGAAGTTCATGCGGCATTGCCGGGTGTTAAAAAAGAAGATCTGGATGTGTCAATCACCAATCAGACTATTACTATCCGTTCCTCCACCAAAGAAGAAAAAAAGGAAGAGGAAAAAGGCAAATATTTTCGCCGTGAAATAACGCGTGGAGAATTTCAGCGCACATTGTCCTTGCCGGACAATGTCGATGGTGACAACGCAAAAGCATCGTTTAAAGATGGCATACTGAAAGTGATTATTCCAAAAACAGAAAAGAGCAAGCGTAAAACCATTGAAATAAAATAGTCCGAATTTTACTGGAGGCTTGTTTTCATTGGGTATTAATCATGGATGATTAGTACCCAATTAGTAATGCCAATTTTGCCAGGTCTGCAATTTGATCCGGGAGAACATAAATGAAAAATGAAACTGTTGCTGCACTAGTCGCTGTATTAGTGATTGTTCTGGGCATACAGGCTTATATGACGTTTCGTTTGAATGACCGGCTCAATCAGCTGAGTGTGCAGGGTAATCAAGCTGTCAGTCCCCAAATCAAAATACCGAAGTTATCAAAATCAATTCCACCCAAGTTGGATCAGGATGACGAATTCTTTAAGGGGCGCACTTGGAATCCCTATGAAGAAATGCAGCATATGCAGGATGAAATGGAACAGGTTTTCGGTGAATCATTGTCCCGTTTTCACATGAATACCCCTTTAGGCAGTTTAAGTAAAACGCCCGACGTGGATTTACAGGAAAAACCAGATCATTACCTTGTAACCGTGAACGCGCCAGGTGCCGATGAATCATCGATTAACGTAAAACTGGAAGACCGGATTTTGCATATTTCGATTAAAACGGAACAGGCCAAAGAGGAAACCGATGAAAAAAATGGTAAATATCGGTACCGTGAACGTTTTGTCGGTGAATTTCAGCGGGTATTAACATTACCGGGGCCTGCAGACGCGGCTAAAATGTAAACCAATTACCGTAACGGCGTATTGACTATTACGATTCCGAAGGCGAAGGCATAGATCCAACTTAGTTTTGCTTCTCCTGAAAATTTCAATTTTGATATAGCAGGCCTAATTATGATGCGTATTTTTCTCTTTCTAGCGACCAATATTGCAATAATGATTGTGATCAGTGTTGTCTTTAGCATTTTAGGCTTAAGCGGCATTCTCGATACTCAGGGCGTGAATTTGGATCTTAACGCCCTTTTAGTCATGTCTGCTGTGATTGGCATGTCGGGCTCATTCATTTCTCTGGTTATGTCAAAATGGTCCGCAAAACAGGCTATGGGGGTTCAGGTAATAGAGCAACCGCAAAACCAGACTGAGCAATGGCTGTTCAATATCGTGGCCAAGCAAGCCAAACAGGCGGGAATTGGGATGCCTGAAGTCGGCATTTTTCAGACCCCGGAATCCAATGCATTTGCTACCGGAATGAGCAGAAACAGTGCGCTGGTAGCTGTCAGCACCGGTTTGCTGCAAAACATGAATGCCGATGAAGTCGAAGCCGTTGTCGGTCATGAAATCACTCATGTGGCTAACGGCGACATGGTTACGATGGCCTTGATGCAGGGCGTGGTCAACACTTTCGTTTACTTTTTTGCCACCATCATAGGGCATGTTGTTGATCGCGTTATCCTTCAAAACGAACGAGACCATGGCATGGGTTATTACGTTACCCAAATGATTGCGCAAATTGCCCAGGGTTTTCTGGCCTCCATGCTGGTCATGTGGTTTTCCCGTTACAGGGAATTCAAAGCCGATGCAGGTGGCGCAAGCTTAGCCGGAAGAGAAAAAATGATCGGCGCTCTTCGCGCCTTGCAACGTGAACATGAGCCACAGGATCTGCCCGGACAACTGGCTGCCTTTGGCATTAATGGAGGTGGTGTGAAAAGTTTGTTTATGAGTCATCCGCCATTGGAAGAACGTATTGCCGCATTGCAAAAAATCTGAAGATATTGGTAAAAGGCGCGTCAATGCTAAAGAATGAAGTAAAGGCTATAAATCGCCATCGATGGATTTCAGAAGCTGCTTATTACAGGGCGCAAGCCAGGGGATTTGAGCCCGGGAAAGAATTGAACGATTGGCTAGAGGCCGAAATAGAATATGCGAAAATGCTGATTGCTCTCTACAGTTCAATTTCAGAAGAAGATGGGGCGATGACTATTTTAAACTTACAGGAGTTGGCGGGATTTATTGGTATTCAAAATCCAGAGAATATGCTTTCAGAAACAGAACTTGTTCGAGCAATTCAGGATGCTACGGAACATATTCCTTGCTTTCGGTCTAACTTCAATATGATTTGTGACGAAGTAGAATGCAAATGGAGAGTTGAGTGTCGAAAAATGATTTCAGCATGGTATTGAAGAATTGGACATCTCAACGTTTAAAAAGAGATTTTCGAATGCCCCTTAATGCTGCTGAATTAAGCGCCGCCGATTTTTCCGGCAATTCAACATGTAGGAAGTGCTGACCAAAAGTAGGCGCTTTAGGCGGCGCAATGCAGCGCATCAATATCAGCATTGATCACGAACAATGTGCTTCGTGCCCAGTTCATCCAACTGCATTATATTCAGTCATTGGATGGTAAATTGCTGGTATCAACAGTCGATTATTGCTTTATAAATTCAGGAGGTTGTACGCATGAAAAGAATAAAGCATCTTATTTTTTGGCTTGTTGTTATCGGCCTCATTTTGCTGTTGTTTTCCAGCCATGTCATAGCCGAAGATATTTTTCAGCGACAACGCCAAGAAATGGTGGACATTATAAAGATCCACGTGAAGGAGACCCGCGATTTCCTGAATCAGGAATCGCTCGATAATCGGGTTCTTGATACCCTGCGTAAGGTGCCAAGACATGAATTTATACCCGATGATCAACGTCCTTATGCGTACGAAAACATGCCACTCCCAATTGGTTATGGGCAGACCATTTCCCAGCCTTATATCGTCGCAGTCATGACCGACCTGCTTAAACTGAAAAAAACCGATCGTGTTCTGGAAGTTGGCACCGGATCGGGGTATCAGGCGGCCATTCTCGCTGAGCTTGCTGATAGCGTGTACACCATAGAAATTATTGAAGGGCTGGGCAAGCATGCGGCAGAGAACCTTAAACGAACCGGTTATGATGCTGTGCATACCCGGATCGGTGATGGCTATTACGGCTGGGAAGCAGCGGCGCCTTTTGACGGAATTGTCGTTACCGCCGTTGCGAGCCATATACCTCCGCCGCTAATCAAACAGCTAAAACCCGGTGGTCGCATGATCATCCCTGTTGGCGCTCAGTTTATGACGCAGTATCTAGTTTTGGTGACTAAGGATGTTGATGAAAAAGTCACCACTCGCCAAATTCTGCCGGTCAGCTTTGTCCCACTCACCGGCAAGCATTGATAGAAAAATGACGATGAAGCCAAGCTTCCCGTTGTTGGCCGTTGTCGCCATTATTTCGGCGTCTGCACTGGCTTATGAAGTTTTATTAATGCGCCTGTTTTCGATTATCCAATGGCATCATTTCGCCTATATGATTATCAGCCTGGCGCTTTTGGGCTATGGCATCAGCGGGGTTTTTCTGGCGCTGAACCGCGACCGGCTAACGCAAAGTTTTCCGTCTGCGATATTGGCTAATATGTTGCTGTTCAGTCTTTCAGCCCCAGTCTGTTTTCTGCTGGCCCAGCAAATCCCTTTTAACCCGGCAGAAATTCTATGGACGCCCGTGCAACTGCTGTATTTGTGCAGCATTTATCTGATTTTGACGTTGCCTTTCTTTTTTGCAGCCAACGTCACCGGCTTGTCTTTTTATCAATATAAGAGCCAGGTATCTTTCATCTATGCGGCCGATCTGATTGGGGCAGGGTTAGGCAGTGCGGGAGTCATTCTGCTGCTGTTTCTGGTATTCCCGCAAAAAATATTAACCGTGCTGGTTATATCGGGTGTTGTTGCAGCATTAATAGCCTCAAATTTCGGTTTTCGTGAGCAACGTGACAGCGATAATCAATGGTCCGGTTCGGCGGTTATTATTATCGGAATTGCCGTTATTTTTGTACTGACAGCTTTGATGACGCTGAATGTTTCTCCGTATAAAAGCCAGAACCAATTACTGCAAGTTCCCGGTACAAAAATCATAGCCTGGTATTCCAGTCCGCTGGGTTTAATTAGTGTAGTGAAGAGTGCGGATACGCCTTTACGGCATGCGCCCGGCCTGAGTCTTAACGCCACCACAGAACCGCCGGAGCAACTTGCCGTCTTTACCGATGCAGACAATATGACGGCAATCACCCGTTATGACGGCAATCCTGAAACGGTCAGCTATCTCGATCAAACCACGTCGGCATTGCCTTATCATTTAAAGCAGTTAGCTGACATCCTGATACTCGGAGCCGGCACAGGCAGCGATATTTTGCAGGCCAACTATCATGCCATCAAGCGCATCAATGCCGTTGAGCTAAACCCACAAGTCATCGATCTGGTTAAGGATAAATATGCCGACTTTGCAGGCCATCTCTATTCCAGCGGCAATGTTAATCTCCACGTTGGTGAAGCCCGTGGCTACCTGGCAGCAACGAAAAAAAACTATGACCTGATCAATATTTCATTGCTGGATGCTTTTGGCGCATCGGCGGCAGGTCTTTATTCAATGGCTGAAAACTATCTTTATACCGAACAGGCCATACAGGAATATTTGCGGCATGTAAGCTCGGACGGTTATCTGAGTTTTACCCGCTGGGTTAAAATTCCGCCCCGCGATGAACCCAAGCTATTGGCTACGGTTATTAGCGCGCTTAAAGATGGCAATGTCCGACAACCTGGTCAGCAAATAATCATGATACGCGGATGGCAAACCAGCACCTTGATTGTAAAGAACGGCGTTATATCCGCTGAGGAAATCAGCCGCTTAAAACGGTTCTGCAACGAACGCAGCTTTGACCTGGTTTACTATCCCGGTATATCGGAGCAGGAAGTCAATCAATTCAATATCCAGCAGCAGCCTTATTTGTATCAAGCGGCTGTGGCTTTGTTGAGTGATGAGAGCAGGGCATTTATTGATGATTACAAATTCAATATCGAACCGGCTACAGACGAGAAGCCCTACCTGTTTCATTTTTTTAAATGGCGAACCTTGCCCGAGATTTTGTCGTTATTGGGCAGCAGTGGAAGCTTTTTGCTGGAAAGCGGCTATTTACTATTAATCGCGGCGTTACTGCAGGCGATACTCGCCAGCTTGTTACTGATAGCACTGCCG
This sequence comes from Methylobacter sp., assembly GCA_041661895.1. Taxonomy (GTDB): domain Bacteria; phylum Pseudomonadota; class Gammaproteobacteria; order Methylococcales; family Methylomonadaceae; genus Methylobacter_A. The sequence goes on from JBAZTN010000067.1 coordinate 10,763, forward strand.
CTGTGGCTATGGAAAAGTAAGCTGGGCATCAAACCAGGATCAGGTAGTCATCTGCGCATGCTGGTGTATTTTTTCTGCCTGGGTTTGGCATTTTTGTTTATTGAAATTGCCTTTATCCAGAAATTTATCCTGATTCTGCATCACCCGCTCTATGCCATCACCGTGGTGCTGAGTACATTCTTGTTAACAGCAGGTGCCGGTAGCTATTTCTCGACAAAGCTATCAAGCAGCTCTGAAAAATCGGCGTTTATGCTGCCGATAGCGTCCATCGCATTGCTTAGTATCAGTTACAGCCTGGGCTTTGACTCCATCACGGGATTTTTGCTGCAAATGGGGAGCCTAAGCCGCTACCTGTTGTCGATAGTGTTGATAGCGCCGCTGGGTTTTTGTATGGGCATGCCGTTTCCGATGGGCCTGGATAAAATCAGCCACACCGCTCCGGCTTTGATACCTTGGGCCTGGGGCATTAATGGCTGCGCCTCGGTCATCAGCGCCATATTGGCAACTCTGATTGCGATGCAGTTTGGTTTTACGGTTCTGATTTTTCTGGCGGTTGTTTTGTATGGTGTAGCGGCGTTGTGTTTTCCCAAATTGGCAGAGACATAACGGTGTAGCCTAAATCTCAAAGGACGCAAAAACTTGATTTGGACCCCAGTAAATAATTGCTGTTATGCAATAGCTAAGAAATTCCCACCACAAAGACACAAAGAAAAATATACAATTTTGAGTTTTGTTCGCGGTTTATCAATCAGCCGACCAAAGTCGCTTGCTTCTTGGCGATTTATAGACTATTCAACAGGAAAAGCAGCTCCAATCACCTCATATTTCCGTTAACCAATAAAATTGATAAGCCTGTAAAACGATCCTGCGATCATACTGTGCGGGACTTCTGTCCGTGTATAAATCATGGAATTGGCCGTACAGGTTAATGCCGCGGCCGCTGATGGCCTCCAGGTCGAGATATTGGGGATTGGCGTCGAAATTGGCGACCACCAGAACCTGTTCCGACGGACGCTGATGATTGAAGCGGATAAAACTGAGCAAATGCTATTATTGGCGTCCAGTAATTCGCGGTTGTTGAAATCGGCGAACGCGGACGTTTCCTTGCGGATGGCGATCATTTTTTTTATTGCATTGAACACACTGTATTCCACCGTGCCTTGCTTTTTCCGCAATTCGGCTCTTTCCCAATTGATTTTGGGGCGGTGAATCCACCGGTTGTCGTTGCTTTTACTGTCGTCGTCGCGATAGCTGTAGTCGTTGACGCCGCCGAGCGCATCGCCGTTGTAAACCAGCGGAATGCCGCCGAAAGACAGAATCACACTATGCAGTAACACGATTCTGTCGACGGCGGCGGATATCATCGCCGGATCGCCGCTTTCCTGCGCCGATTCAAGTCCCGCCAGGGACGCCAGCGATCCGCAAATGCGGGCGTCTCCGGTTTCCTCGTTTCGCATAAACACCATGCCTCTGGCCGGAGAAGCATCAAATTGACCGCTGAAATAATCGATCAGAAATTTCCGGTGCGCGAAGGACTCGTAACCCGCTGCCCTGACATCGTTATCATCGAAACCGAAACCGAAGCCGATGTCGTCATGGCAGCGCACATAGTTAAGCCAGGTTGCCCGCTCCAGCTTGGCCGGCAGATTTTTCACTCCCTGATAGAGCAATCTGGCGTTTGTGGTGGCGATGCCGTCCCACAGCAACGCCATCAAAGTAGCGTTATAGGCAATTTCGCATTCCTTGGCGATAATCGCATCTTCGCCGAAATATTTGATTACTTCAACCGGCGCGACGATCGCTTCGGCAATAAACAATACCCCGGGTGCGGCCACCTGGCAGCAGTCCTTCATCAACTGGAGAATCAGATGCGTATTGCGCTCGTTCTGGCAAGTTGTGCCGATTTTTTTCCACAGGAAGGCGACAGCATCGAGACGCAGCACATCTACGCCCTGATTCGCCCAAAACAGGATGATGTCGAGCATTTCAATGAATACTTCGGGATTGCTGTAATTTAAATCCCACTGGTAGCTGTGGAAGACGGTCATCACCCATTTTTGCATTTCCGCATTCCAGGTAAAATTGCCCGGAGCACTTTCGGGAAAAATTTCCGGCATGGTTTGCTCGAACATATCCGGAATTTCCCGGTTATCGAACATAAAGTAATAATCCTGATAGCGGCGCTCACCGATGACGGCTTTTTTAGCCCATTCGTGCTCGTCGGAAGTATGATTGAGCACTATATCCAGGACCAGCAGGATATCGCGTTTTCTGAATTCCTCGGCAACCCGGCGGATATCGTTCATATCACCGAGCCTATCGTCGATTTGGCGGAAATCGCTGATTGCGTAACCGCCGTCGCTTTTACCTGTAGGGCACATCAAAATCGGCATGATATGCACCATGTTGATACCCAGTTCCTGGAAATAATGCGTTTTGTCGGCCAAATCATCCAGATTTTCAGCGAAGCCATTGGTATATAGCGCCATACCGACCCATTTCTGCGACAAAAATCAGTTATGATCCTGTTCGCGCTCGATGTCGATGCGCTCCAACTCCGATGAACGGTTGATGTAGCCTTTGGCCATGGTCTCCACCAGGCGCTGCATTTGCGGCTTAAAGTCCTTGCGGTGTCCGTAGAGGTTAAAAAACAGCGAATAAATGGCATAAAAATTGGCGCCCAGTCGGGTATAAAAATACCGTAAATCCTGTCTGCTGATTTCCGGTTTTAAATCGTCCAGAATGGCATTCAATAGCGAGTGGGAAACTTGTTCGTACATAGCGTTATCCTAATTGTGTAAGTGCGTCCTAGGCTCTGTTGACGTTTCATCTCAACCATAAAAGTACCGAGGCAAACGACAGCATCCCCATGTAATTAATGGCTTTTTTCTCATAACGTGTGGCAA
>JBAZTN010000068.1:0-13599 GCA_041661895.1 Methylobacter sp.
GCGAGCGTGAACCACCCGATCCCATCCCGAACTCGGAAGTGAAACCGCTTAGCGCCGATGATAGTGTGGCAGTTTGCCATGCGAAAGTAGGGAATTGCCAAGCTCTTAATATCAAAACCCAAGTCTAACCACTTGGGTTTTTTTTTGCCCGGGTTTTTTGGGTAATGTGGGATTCAAGTTTGGTTGCACGGTAGAATCTGGTTTTTGGTACCATGTGCGTTTATTTTTTTGAGTTTAAAAGCTTAATTTAAGTGTCGGGCAATCGGTGGACTTCGCCCTGAAAACTGATTATCATGCATCCCACGTTGAATTAGTTAAAGGTATATATGATCAAAGCAGCCAGAAGATTAGTAATGCCAGGTGTTTTATTATTTTCTATTGGGTTGTCTGCTTGTGCAGAGTTTAAAGAAACAGGAAGAATAATTGGTCACACGACCCGGGACGTCACAAGGGATATTGGGCATAGTTCAAGGGATGCAGTCAAAACAATCGGTAAGGGCACAAAGAGAGTCGTGAACTCAATTGCGCAAGATGAGACTAACGATTCAGATAATGAGTAATATTGTCGAATAATTACAATCAGTAAAAACATAAAGATACGCTATGAAATTTAGTCCATGCATTGATAAATGTACTTACGAAGGAACGCATTGCGAAGGTTGCGGGCGAACCCATGCGGAGATAGCAGAAACAAAAAAGTTGGTTATGGGTTTGGTGAATTTTGCTCAGATGCAAGGCTATGAAAATATAGAAGAGTTTTCAAGTTCTATAGGTCAAAGCATACTCAAAAAATTGCAGAAAGCATCGTAATAAATTTCAGCAAGGGGAATCTCTTCCCTATAATTAAAAAACACTAGCCAGAATAATACTTATGAATATTACGCTTGATATTATTGGATACATTGCTGCAACCTTGACCACAGCATCTTTCTTACCTCAGGCGATATTGACGATAAAAACAAAAGACACAGACTCGCTATCTTTGAGCATGTACAGTATTTTTACCTTGGGTGTGTTGTTTTGGCTTATTTATGGCGTATATAAATCGGATAATGCAATAATATTTGCGAATGCAATAACGCTGTTATTGGCATCATCAATACTGTCTTTTAAGATTTACAATATGGTGTGCAAAAAAGGATAGGATACGTGGAACGTACAAATGTAGGCGACAGTTTTTTGTTAATCAAGATTGCTCAATAATTTCAATCGCATTGCCATCTGGATCACGACAAAATAATGCTTTTCGTCCAGATATACTCATCGTATAAACAATTCCCTTTTTATCTAATATGTCTTTAACTGGGGCCAATGCTTCCACGTTTAAAGCGACATGGCGATCGCGCCCTCCATGTACTGGCCGTCCTGTTGTTGGATCAGGATTTTCCAATTCCAGTAAATGAATTTGTTGATCACCCAGTTGAAACCAAGCACCAGGGAACCCCAGATCAGGCCGGTCAACCTGTTGCAAACCTAGCACATCACGGTAAAAAGTTAGCGATACATTGATATCGCTAATAATCAGACTGGCATGGTTTAATCTGTAGTTGATTTTAGGCATTATGCTGTCGGTAATAATGAGGTTAACATTGTGGACATTGAGCTGTTTTTAAGGGTGCCGGATTTACAGGGTTTTAATCTTGTCTAGCACTTCTTGAGCATGTCCATCAGGTGCCACTCCATAAGCCACATCCACCAATTTACCTTCCTTGTTGATGATGAATGTAGACCGAAGAATGGCCATGCTCTTAACGCCATTTTTCTCTCTTTCCTGCCATACGCCATAGCTATTGCAAAGCTCGCCATTAGTATCTGCGAGTAAATCCAGTTTAAGGCCGAATTTGTTAATGAAGTCGACGTGGCTTTCACAAGAGTCCTTGCTCACACCAATTATTACAGTATCTAATTTGGCAAACTCCTCAGCAAGCTGGGTAAACTGGTTTGCCTCTATGGTGCAGCCCGGTGTGTCATCCTTGGGATAAAAATATAAGACAACATTCTTTTTTCCGGTGTAATCGGATAAGCTAATTAATTGATTGTGTTGGTTTCTGGAGCTGAATAGAGGGGCGGGTTGTTGTATTTTTAACATGGGAAACTCTTTGAAACTCACTCATTTTAGAAGGATCATACCGAACGCACAGGTTGTGCGTTCGGGCCAGTGTAGACACAACATCATTTGCCTGCAAGCTATGAATTATATACAGAGGCTTTACAGTATTATGCCTTGTTTTCTCCGCCGAATAATTCCATTAGACGTGGCAGGAAATTAGCCAGTTCCAATGACATAATTGAAAAGTCTACATCAAATTGCTCTGCTTCATCATAGGTTTCGATATCAGCTACCTGATCCTGAATTAAATCGAGAAACTTCAGGCGCTTAATGGCTAGATTTTCGTCAATAATGAACGATAGACGGTCAGCCCAGCTGACCGCCAGTTTGATGACCTCTTTGCCGGTATCGAGATGATTTTTAATTTCCGGTAGACTCAGGTCATGACGTTTACAGCGGATAATGCCGCCTTCCTCTTCAGGTGAACGCAGTTCACATTCGTCTTCAATGGTAATATCCGCCGGCGCTTCATTGTTTATCAGCCAGGCAGTCATTGTCGCAATGGGTTTTTCGATCGTATTGAGTGGGACAGCCGGCAATGAACCCAGGCATTTACGCAACAGACTGAGTAGATCTTCAGCTTTTTTTGAAGAAGCTGCATCGACAATCAACCAGCCGCCTTTAGGATCGATATAGGCGTAGGTTTTGTTTGAAAAGGTGAATGCTCTTGGTAATAACTCAAAGATAAGCTCATCTTTGATAGCGGTACGTTCTTTTTTGGATAATTTGCGGCCTTGCTGATCTTCTGCTTCAAGAATTTTTTCCTGAACCATTTCATTAACCACGGCGGCCGGTATGACTTTTTCTTCTTTTTTTCCACAAATCATCATGAAGCCGTTAGCGGCATGTACAAGCTGCTCTGAAGTTTTTCCCAGGGGGGAAGTCCAGCCAAAAGTAGACTCCTCTTGATTGCCGCAGGGGCGAAAAGATAAAGCTCCAAGTTTTTGTTCCAGATCTTCTGGTGATAAGGTGAAATCTTCTGTAAGACGAAAAATGCTAAGATTCTTAAACCACATGCGTAATTGATACCTTAAAAATAGTGTGATTGTGCATTATCGCAAATTTGAAGGTATAAAAATAAAGTAAATTTCAGGATGAATACACAATGTCTGATATAACTGGATTTGCCCCTATTGTTTCCGGGAATGCAAAAGTGTTGATATTGGGATCCATGCCCAGTGTCGCGTCATTATCCAAGCAACAGTATTACGGCCATCCCAAGAATGCTTTTTGGCCTATTATGGGGGCGTTATTCGGCGCTGATCCCGTGCTTTGCTACCAGTTGCGGAAGGAAATATTAATGGCAAACGGGATAGCGGTATGGGATGTGCTACAAGGCTGCAAACGAGTGGGCAGTTCGGATTCGAATATAAAGTTGGCATCAATAAAGATAAATGATTTTGGGGACTTTTTTGCCAAGTATGAATTTATTGAACGAGTGTTCTTTAATGGCGCAACGGCTGAAAAGCTGTATAAAAAACATGTGCGGCCAACTTTAAATCAACGTTTTTCCTATCTTGAATATCAGCGGCTGCCTTCAACAAGTCCGGCCCATGCATCACTAAAATTGGAAGAAAAGATAGAAGCATGGAAAGTGGTTAAACTGTATGTGGTAAAGTAGAGCTTATTTTTACTACAAGATGATGGAAGCATTTTTAATCTGGGAAAGTTTGTTGCCGGGCGCTACGGAGCAAAGCAAAAAAATAAAATAAGATTACGTGGTAACCACAGGGGGGCATGGTGCCTTTGATGGTATTGTTTTTTGTGTGCAATGGTTTTAGAAAAAATGAGTGAAGAATACGAATACGATGATGAGGAGGTGGAGTATTATGCAGTCCGCCCCAATAAAACCCAAATAAAGAGGGACATGGCGGTTCTTTTTGCTTTAAGCGAAGAAATGTCCGAATTGTCTGCTGCGCAATTAAAAACGCTTGAGCTGCCTGAGATTATAAATAAAGCTGTTGTAGAAGCGTCAGGAATGCCACATAAAGGCGCGAGAAAACGGCAGCTGAAATTCATTACGAGCCAGCTCCACAAGATAGATGTAGAGCCTATTTTAGAAAAATTGTCGCGCATTAAAAGCAAAAGCGCCCATGCCGTAAGGGAGCATCATATTGCCGAGCGTTGGCGGGACAGGTTGATTGCCGAGGGCAATGATGCATTGAGCGTATTGCTTGATGAACAACCCCATGCAGACCGCCAGCAGCTAAGACAATTATTGCGGAATGCTCAAAAAGAAGCAGAAGCTGGCAAGCCGCCGAAATCTTCCCGCTTGCTATACCGACATCTGAAGGAGTTATTTAAGGTTGAAGGTGAGGCGGAGTTTGAAGATGAGCAAGATATAGATTTAGAGCAGTAGAGTTTTTAGCAATCGCTAAATAAATCCATTTGTTGGAAATAGGGTTGTGTAGATTTGTCATCCAGGGATGAGAGCGTAACTCCCAGCAGGCGCACATTGCGCCTGCCTACGTCAGTGGTTTTTAATAAATCTTCAAGAATGACGCCTATGGTCGATGCCGCTGTAATGATATGCGGCAGCGTTCGGCTACGGGTGATTTGTAAAAAGTCAGAATATTTAATTTTTACGGTCAGCGTACGGGCAGTCAATTGTTTTTTTGTGGCTTTGGCTAAAGCCTTTTTTAGCAGGTTTTGTAAATTCTCAATGACATCCTGTCGGGCTTTAATATCCTGCTGAAAAGTAATTTCCACGCCCACCGATTTGCTGACTCTATGGTTGTTGACTGGTCGGTTATCAATGCCTCTGGAAATGTTGTAATAATGCAGGCCGGATTTGCCAAAATAGTGCTGCAATATTTCCAGCGGCAGTTCTTTCAAGTCTTTGCCAGTCTTAATGCCTAGCGACTGCATTTTTATCGAAGTTGCTTTGCCTACGCCATGAAATCTTTCGACAGGTAGTTGCTCGACAAAGTCAGCACCCTGTTCTGGTGTGATTAGATAAAGCCCATCCGGTTTATTGATGTCCGAAGCAATTTTAGCGAGAAATTTATTATAAGAAACGCCGGCTGAAGCGATCAGTTCGGTCTCTTGTTTAATTTTTGTTTTGATGGCTTTGGCGATTAAAGTTGCCGAGCCTTGGTGCAAGTCTACATCGCTGACATCCAGATAGGCTTCATCCAGAGAAAGTGGCTCAAAAAGCTCCGTGTAGTTGGCAAATATTTTCCGTATAGCCATTGAAGCCTCTCGGTAGGCTTCAAAGCGGGGTTTTACAAAAATGGCCTGAGGACATAAGCGGTAAGCGTGAGATGAAGGCATGGCGGAGTGAATACCGAATCGCCTTGCTTCATAGTTACAGGTTGCAACAACGCCACGAGAGTCAGGGGTGCCTCCAACAATGAGTGGCTTGTTGCGGTATTGAGGGAAATCGCGTTGTTCTACGGCCGCAAAAAAAGCATCCATATCGATATGAATGATTTTGCGGCTGGCATTCATGGTGGTCTATTTTTCTTGCGACTTAGATTCTGGTACCTGTAGGTCTGCAGTCATATTCCAGTCAGAGAAAGGAAAGGGCAGGGTTTCGGTATTGAAAGTCAGAAACAGCAGTATATGGTACGTATAAATGGAAAGACTGCGTCCGAAATTGAGAATATTTTGGTTAGCTTTACCGGTTAGGAGCGTTGATGCTACCTGCAATATAATAACGGCCCAAAGCAGCATTCTGACCAAGCTGCCAATAGCTGCAAAAATCAGCATAAAGAAAATTCTTTTCCAGGTACTGAGTTGCGTCAGGTTGTAGTTGATTTGCTCATCCATCGTAATTATCCTCGGTTCATAATGTCGCGCAAGTCAAGAGCAGCAGCATTGCAGCGAGCTATATAGTTTGCCATAGACAGGGAGTAGTTGGCGAAAAGGCCGTAACCGCTACCATTTAAAATCATAGGGCTCAAAATTGGCGTCAAGGCATTTTCAAGTGCCTTAATCATGATGTCAACAGTCCGCATGGCCCGCTTATCTAACAGAATGTCAGCGAAATCGTGCTTGATGGCTCTCAGTATATGCAATAAAGCCCAGCTTGCCCCACGGGCTTCATAGAAAACGTCGTCAATCTCCAGCCATGTTACTTTAGCTACGGTAGTTCCTTTTTGTTCAGCCGCCTCTTTTTCGAGTTCGGTCAGGCCCGGCCCATAGTTGCCGCTGGCGCTGTTTGCGGTTAGCCGGGTAGAAAGACCGCCCAGACGTTTTATCACAACCTCTGTGTATTGCCACAGATTATCCGCTCTGGAATAAAATTGCGCCTGTTTTACATTGCCGCCATATTTTTGCAGACGTGTCATGTATTTATGCAGGGAATCAATCCCTTTTTGATATTCTGCTTCTGTTGAAGGCAGCGCCCATGAGTCGTTTTCGTAATAGAAGTAAGGCTCGGCGATCGCAAGATCGGGGTCTTCGGCAGATTGCGACTGATCTCTTGCAAAGTGATTCCTTAATGCTGATGTGGCATCGCGCAGCATTACCAAAGCGCCATATTCCCAATTTGAAATGTTGTCCAGAAATACGCCGGGAGGCGCTACATCATTAGTGATATAGCCGCCGCTTTTATGTAGCAGGACTTCAGCGATATGAGCCAGCGTGTTGGTGTATGTGTAACCAACAGGCATATTATCTGTACTGTGGGTTTCTTCGGCGCGTTTTACCGCTTCGTCTTGTATATTAAATTGTCCAGGTTCACTTCCCCACCAGGCGCCCAAAAATATCAGAACAAGCACTACAATGGAGATAAGAACACTAAATCCCCAGAGTATTCCTTTTGATTTTAAATCCTGCAGTGTTTCGTTTGCCGCCATTTCCGATGTCCTGTAAAGAAAGTATGTCTGAGTAAGAAAACAGATCGTTTTTTATATGAAAAATTAATCACATAGTATCAGATTTTTAAATTTTTTGCCTATGACACAAGCGGCTAGTCAGCTTTTTTTTTGGCTCTTGGGTGTGCCTTATCATAGATATCAGCCAGATGCTGAAAGTCCAGATGAGTATATATCTGTGTTGTACTGATATTGCTGTGTCCGAGTAGTTCCTGAACTGCCCTTAAGTCCTGGCTGGATTCGAGTAAATGACTGGCGAAGGAATGTCTTAGCATGTGCGGATGTATGTGTTCGACAATGCCTTTCTTTTTGCACCATTGTCCCAGTCTTAATTCGACACTACGCGGACCCAGCCGGGTTCCTCGTGTTGAAACAAATAAGGCAGGCTCAGTGGTTGGGGTGTTCTGTGATCGTTGTTGTAACCAGTTTTCAATGGCCGTAACTGCTTTACTGCCCAGCGGCAATAGTCTTGATTTTCCACCCTTGCCTGAACGGACAAAAAGGGAGTTATCCGGAAGGTCAATGTCAGTCAGATTAAGTGCCGTGAGTTCGCTTAGACGGAGACCGGATGAATAGAATAATTCAAACATGGCCAGGTCGCGGATTTCCAGCGGTGAATTTGTTCCGGCCTCCAGTAAACCGTTGACCTGATCGACATCCAATGTTTTAGGCAGTTTTCTGGCTTGTTTGGGCGCTTGAATGTGCTGAGCAGGATTGATACTGACCAGACGGTTTTTTAGCAGGAAGTTATAAAAACTGCGGATGGCAGACAGTTCACGTTGCAGGCTGTTACTACCGATGCCCTGCCGATGTCGGTTTGCTATGTGGGATCGGATATTGGCCTGCTGTAGGTCAGTCCACTGAAAGATGTCTTTCTCAGTGCAATAGCGGCTTAGGTGTTTAATATCCCGTTGATAATTCTTTATGGTGTGTTCTGACGCGCGTTTCTCAAATTTTAGCTGGTCAAAGAAGTCAGCCAGCATTCGTTCGGCATCAGCATACATAATAATCCTGCTGTAACAAGGTTATTAGCCGGGTGCCAATAATTTCGCTCATTTGGTTTAAAAATAGGTTGCCCATGCTGTAATGAAACCGGCCTTCTTCTCGGCTTCCTATAGCTAGAATGCCATCTAATTCGGTGAACGTCATCGGAATGATGGCGCAAGATTTTACTTCAAACGCTGAGTCGCCAAATAGCACTTTTGCCTGCGCTAGAGTCGGCCGACCGCATTTAGGCTGGTTGCTGGTCAGTTCATTAATAAATGGCTCCACTTCTTTGCTGCCTGGTTCAATAAACAAATTAGCAATCGCCGAGTCAGGCGATTGCTTAATAATGCGCACAGCTACAAAATCGGTCATAAAATACTCTGACAAGACTATATCCAGATTAGCAACTGCTTCTTCCAGCGTTGTTGAATCGAGTAGTGCCAGGGTGAGTTTATGCATACGATTGATCGATGTATCGTTATCCCGGGCTATTTCTATGAGTGCAGTAAGCTGATTTTCCATTTCATGATGCCGGCTACGGAATATTTCCAGCTGTTTAGAAATCAGGGAAATAGCATTGCCACTGGGGTGGGGGATGCTCATGTGTTCCAGCAAGTGTAAATGTTCATTAAAGAACTCAGGGTGTCGCTGGAGATATGCTTCAACCTGGGTTGCAGTTAAGTCAGACTGTTTTTCACTCATAGATCTATTTGTCCTTCAAAAACAGAGACGGCCGGGCCCGTCATTAAAACCGGCTCTCCACGACCTGGCCAGTTTATTGTTAGTTGTCCGCCGGGTAGCTCGACACAGACATCATGATCCAGCAGGTTGTGTTCGATTCCGATCACGACAGCGGCGCAGGCTCCACTGCCACAGGCCAAGGTTTCGGCGGCGCCGCGCTCAAAAACACGAAGCTTGATATGTTGTCGATCGATGACTTGCATAAAGCCGATATTGGCCCGTTCCGGAAAAAAGGGATGACTTTCTAAGGCTTGTCCTAATTCAGATACTGGCGCAGTTTTAATGTCAGAGACTTCAAGAACAGCGTGTGGATTGCCCATGGACACAGCACCAAATGCTTTTTCGGTATCGTTAACCTCCACCGTATAAAATCGAGATTCCTCTTCAGCAAGTATAGGGATTTCGGAAGGTAAGTGTCTTGGTATGCCCATGTTGACAGTAATCAGGTTGTCTTCATTAAAGCTTAGCAGCAACTGGCCGGAGTTTGTTTCAACTCGAATTTCATTTTTGTCAGACAGGTTTTTATCGCGCACAAAACGGGCAAAACAGCGCGCGCCATTACCACATTGAGCGACTTCTCCACCATCGGCGTTAAATATGCGATATTTGAAATCGGCATTGTCGCTTACCGGCTTTTCAACCAGTAACAGCTGATCAAAGCCAATGCCAAAGTGGCGATCAGACATAAATCTGATTTCCTCGGGCGTTAAGTTAATGTGCTGATTGATGGCGTCAATAACCACAAAGTCATTACCGAGGCCGTGCATTTTAGTGAAGTTGATCATTTGGTTATTTCGATGAGATAAAAATAGCTTTACCGCGATGGTAACAAGTGCTCGCCAGCCCAAAGCTGCGCAATAGTTTCTCTTTCCCTGATCAAGTGTAGATGATTTCCATCAACAATCAATTCAGCTACACGCGGTCTGGAATTGTAATTTGAGCTCATGGTAAAGCCATAAGCACCGGATGAGCGTATCGCCAATAAATCACCTTGGGATATTTTAAGCGGACGGTCTTTGCCCAAAAAATCACCAGTTTCACAGACCGGCCCGACTATGTCCCAGGTTATCTCTGTCGCGTTACTTTGCCTGTTAACGGGAATAATTTCCTGCCAGGCGCTATATAAAGAAGGGCGTACCAGATCGTTCATGGCCGCATCGACTATGGCAAAGTTTTTGTTAGGCGTCGGCTTAAGATATTCAACCTGAGTCACCAGAATCCCAGCATTGCCGACGATAGCGCGACCCGGTTCCAGTAAGATTTCAAAGTCGTTAGTGCCGAGCCGTGCCAAGATCGCCTGAATGTATTCAGCAGGTTCAGGCGGTTGTTCATTTTTATAACAAATGCCAAGTCCGCCGCCCAGGTCCAGGTGATGCAATTCAATCCCTTCGGCTTTGAGGGTTGTAACCAGATCAAGGATTTTATCCAGCGCGTCCAAAAACGGCCGGGTTTCTGTCAGTTGCGAGCCGATATGGCAGTCTATGCCGATCACGTTGATATGAGGCATGGCAGCAGCGCGGCGGTATTCAGTCAAAGCCTGGCCTATATCTATGCCGAATTTGTTTTCTTTTAAGCCAGTGGATATATAAGGATGGGTTTTGGCATCGACATCAGGATTCACCCGAAAAGACACCGGCGCAACAACACCCAGCTGTTCTGCAAGCAAATTAATGCGATCCAGTTCACCGCTGACTTCAATATTAAAACAGCGTATGCCGATTTTTAGCACCGCAAGAATTTCATCCTCGCGTTTACCGACACCGGAAAAGACGATTTTTTTAGGATCCCCGCCTGCTTGAATAACACGCTTCAGCTCACCCAACGACACAATATCAAAACCGGAACCTAAACGGGCAAGCAGGTTAAGGATGGCAATATTGGAATTCGCTTTTACAGCATAACAGATTAAATGCGGATGATCGCCAAAGGCCTGGTCAAAGGCATTCCAGTGCTTTTCCAGCGTAGCTCTTGAATAGATATAACAAGGGCTGCCGTATTTATAGACGATGTCAGATACAGAAACATCTTCGGCGAAAAGTTCGTCGTTTCGGTAATTAAAATAATCCATTGTTATTTGTCTTTTTGGGGTTCGGGCTGTGGTTCTACATGATTAGGAGCTGGTTTATCCGGTAAATAAAGCGGGCCGGGCTGCCCGCAGCCTGTCACAACCGAGATTAACAGTAAAAGTAGTAATAATTTAGGGGTTTTCATGGTACGTCATCATAAATCATTGTTGGAGCCATGACGTAAGCGAGGAATCATGGCAAGAGCAGCCCATATAATAAGCTGAATTGCAAGAAAAGGCATTAGAAAGCAATCACGCCATTTATCTACGCCATATTTGCCAGCAATCCAGGATTCAGCTGTGACGGAGATGAAGGTCGGATCGCCATATATCTTAATATTAGATATTACTATCTAATTTTATCGTTTTATTAAAAATACAATCTTCTTTAATATTGCAAGCAAGCAACATCTGTTGCTGTAGCAGCATGTGTTGCTGGTTTGATAATCTTTTTATTCGATACAAGGGTTTAGTCTGATCGATTTATTGAAGATGAAATCATCTTTAAGATTCCCTCAGCGTAAACAGTAGGGTTCGCCTTCAACGGTAATGATTTGCAGGAGTATTTTTATGGCGTTTGACACGAGAAGCCACAGTAAAGAACAACAACTAACTGAAATTTCAAATCAGATTGCCAGCATTTTGCAGGAAATTAAATTTGGATCGATTGAAATTATCATTCATGAAAACAAGGTTGTACAAATCGAGCGTAAGGAGAAATTACGCTTTGATAGGTAAAAATAATTGCACACATCTACCGTAAAAAAACGGCGAATAAAATAATAAATATAGAGTCGGCAGGCTGACCGGACAACCGGATGGTACAGATTGTTTTGAGGACTAAAAAATGAAAAATTTTAAACGCACCGCAATAGCAAGCGTGATTAATCTTGCTTTATTCGGTATTCCTGATGCTCAGGCAGCAGATACTGAAGCCCTGGAGCGGCGCATTCGTGAACTGGAAAGCCGTCTGGAGAAGCTGGACCAGGCCGGAGCGTTATCCAACAAACCTGTTACAGCGGCTCCCGCTCCCGCTCCCGAAGTGGAAAAACTGACCCGGAAAGTGAATACCCTGGAGCGGAAACTGGAAGTGCAGGATGAAGTGACTACCAGCACCTTTCAAAAGTTACCGGTATTCGAGGCAGGTGCGGATGGATTTAAGATTACTTCTTCGGACAAAAAACATCAAATGCGGGTGCGTGGCGCTATGCAAGCCGACGGGCGTTTCTTTATCGAAGATAATGGCTCTAAGTTGACTGACAGATTCGAAATCAGGCAGGCGCGTATTTGGCTGGAAGGTTACTTTTTTAAAGACCTTTATTACAAAATTATGCCCGATTTTGCAGCGAGCAGTAACATTCTGCCGGATGCTTACCTCGACTATGGCTATCATCCTGCTGCCCAACTGTTAGTCGGTAAGTTCAAGCCCGCAATCAGTCTTGAGCGGTTACAGGGCGACTCGGACGGCACCTTCCTGGAACGCGGCTTTCCTACTTATTTAGCAAGCAACCGTGACGTAGGCATACAAGTACATGGTGCGTTCGCCATGCCGGGATATAAGGCAGAGACCGTAGCAGGCCCTATTGATACCAAAAATACTTTTACCTATCAGGTCGGCGTCTCCAACGGCTCCGGGGATGATGGCAGCCCGGATGCTGATGCAAAAGACACGGATGACAATAAAGAAGTCACCGGACGTTTGTTTGCCTTTCCGTTCCATCATACCGGCTACACCTGGCTGGAAGGTCTGGGACTCGGTGTGGCGGGTTCTGTTGGCAATCCGAACAAGCAGGCTCTTAAAACCCAGGCGACGCCTATTGGCAGAACCAATTATCTTGACTATGCGAAGACTAATACCGGTGTTGCCACACCGACATCGGATGGCGGTACCTATCGTATTTATCCGCAGGCTTACTGGTTTGCCGGTCCGTTCGGCGCCATTGCCGAATATGTTGTTTCATCCCAGCATCTGGTTAGCGGAAAAACGGATATTAAGCAGGACAATAAGGCGTGGCAGATTCTGGCTTCTTATGTGGTCACCGGCGAGCATAATACTTTTACCGGCGTCAAACCGATTCAGAATTTTGATCCGTTCAAAGGCACATGGGGAGCCTTGCAGCTGGCAGCACGCTATGGCGAACTGGATGTGGATAACGATACTTTCAAAATTGTTGATCCGAACCAGTCGGCTTCCAAAGCCAAAGCCTGGACGTTAGGCGCCAACTGGTTCCTTAACAGCAATGCCCTCATTCGGGCGGATTACGAAAATGTATCTTTCGATGGCGGCGCGTCCAAAGGCGCCGACCGTCCTAACGAACAAGTCTTCGCAACTCGTTTCCAACTAGCGTTTTAAACAACCTGACACAAGGAACTTTACCTATGAATAAAAATCTGACCAACATCGTCTTCGCGGCCGTATTAGCCGTATTGGCAGCCAGTGAGGTGCGGGCAGCGGATATCAATCTGCTCAACGTATCTTATGATCCGACACGTGAGCTGTATAAGGAGTACAACGCAGCTTTCGCCAAATACTGGAAAGCCAAAACTGGTGATAACGTCACCATCAATCAATCCCATGGAGGAGGCGGCAAGCAGGCGCGCGCTGTGCTGGAAGGGCTGGAAGCTGATGTGGTTACCTTAGCGCTAGCCTATGACATCGACCAGTTATATCAGAAACGCAAACTAATTCCGGAAAAATGGCAAAGTTCGCTACCTAACAACAGCTCGCCTTACACCTCGACTATTGTATTTCTCGTGCGCAAGGGGAATCCGTTGGGTATTAAGGATTGGAATGACATAGTCAAACCCGGCGTAAGCATAGTGACGCCGAATCCAAAAACCTCCGGTGGCGCGCGTTGGAACTATTTAGGAGCATG
>JBAZTN010000069.1:0-13582 GCA_041661895.1 Methylobacter sp.
AAAATTCTTTACTGTCGCATGGCTGCCGGACGCATTCAACTTAAGGTTAGTTTTACCGCTTTTCAGCTCGAATGTTTCCTTCTGCAACAGCTTCTGAATTAACCGGCTATCCACCGCCCTGGCATTGATCAAAACCCGCCATTGTTCACCTCGCTCTTCGCCATTAATGGCGACTGTTCCGCCAGCCAGTCGTAAATCCGTTAAATTGAATGAACTGCGCTTTTCCGTGACATGAAAGGAAAAGTTAGCGGTCGGCGACTGCCATCGTTTTGAACGTATTTCCGCCCGCCCCTGTTTGCACAGAAGCTCCTTGTTTTGCCAGGTAAAAGAAGTACATCGGATATTGACCAGAGTCAGATCATGAAAAGGTTCCGGCAGGCTTAGCTTATCGATAGTTAATGTCAGCTTTTGCTGGTTTTGCGCCAGATCAGTCAGGGCGATGTTAATACCCTCCAATTGCCAGCCATTAGCGTTTATGGTTCCGACATTAAGCGACAAAGCATCCAGAGCATTTGCAGAAGGGGTTATTAAAATAAAGGCGACAATCAGGATAAGCCTGATCATTACCAAGGGCGGCCAGCCGGCCGCTCCTACAAATCCTTCGACAAGCTCGGGACGAGCGGCTTTCATTAGCCAGGAAAAACACCCGTCGATAAATACCGGTCACCGCGATCACAAACAATGACCACAATCACTGCATTCTCAACTTCTTCGGCCAACTTTAAAGCCGCATAAACAGCCCCGCCGGATGAGATACCGGCAAAAATACCCTCTTTTGCCGCCAAAGCACGAGTAGTTTGTTCTGCCGACTGTTGATCCACATCGATAATACGATCAACCTGCTCAGCGTGATAAATTTTTGGCAAATATTCCTTGGGCCAGCGCCTGATGCCGGGGATTTTGGACTCCCCTTCCGGCTGCACGCCGACAACTTGAATATTGGCATTCTGTTCCTTCAGATACTTTGAAGTGCCCATAATCGTGCCGGTAGTTCCCATGGAACTGACAAAATGGGTTATTTCCCCATGCGTATCGCGCCAGATTTCAGGGCCGGTACCTTCATAATGCGCACGCGGATTATCAGGATTGGAAAACTGATCCAGAACGCGCCCCTTGCCTGCCGCTTCCATTTCTCTCGCCAAATCAATCGCCGCTTCCATACTGCCTGCGGCGGGTGTCAGAATAATTTCAGCGCCATAGGCTTTCATTGATGCCCTGCGCTCTTCACTCATGTTATCCGGCATAATCAAAGTCATTTTATAACCCTTGATCGCTGCCGCCATAGCCAGGGCAATGCCCGTATTACCGCTGGTAGCCTCAATCAAACGGTCGCCGGGCTTAATCTCCCCTCTGGCTTCTGCATGCTTAATCATACTGATTGCGGGCCGGTCTTTTACCGAACCTGCCGGATTATTGCCTTCGAGCTTAACCAGAATCGTATTACTGGTATTGCCAGGCAACCGCTGCAGTCTGACTAAAGGTGTATTGCCGACAAAAGATTCGATGGTTGGATAGGTCATGGTTGTCATTGCCAATGCGAGAAAGTTGCCTAATTATCCCATAAAAATGAGCACCAAAGACTCCATTTTATCTAAACAACTTGTTCGAAAACGCTTTCTCGCCGGATTTCATTTGCTGCTCGCGCCTAAAAGCTGATAGATTTCCCGTATATTTAATTGAAAACACACCAACCCACACATGAATACTGACGATATCGCCAAAGTAAAAAACTATCTGCTTAACCTGCAAGACCAAATCTGCACGGCGCTGGAGAGCGTAGAACCTGAAGCCCGGTTTATCGAAGACCTTTGGGACAGGGCCGAAGGTGGCGGCGGCAGAACACGAGTACTGGCCAATGGCCAGGTTATCGAACAAGGCGGCGTCAACTTTTCTCATGTATCCGGTTTTAACCTGCCCCCTTCTGCAACCGCTAAGCGCCCGGAACTGGCAGACCGGCAATTTCAGGCGATGGGCGTATCGCTTGTCATCCACCCAAGGAATCCTTATGTACCGACATCTCACGCCAATGTGCGGTTTTTAATAGCAGAAAAACCGGGTGAACCGACTATCTGGTGGTTCGGCGGCGGCTTTGATTTAACGCCGTTCTACCCCTTTAAAGAAGACGTCATTCACTGGCACCAAACTGCCCGCGCCGCCTGCCAGCCTTTCGGCGATGATATCTACCCGGCTTACAAAAAATGGTGTGATGAATATTTCTATCTCAAACACAGAGATGAAACCCGTGGTGTGGGTGGACTGTTCTTTGATGATTTGAATGAATGGGGTTTTGATAAGTCCTTTGCTTTCATGCAAAGCGTAGGAAATCACTATATTGATGCCTATCTGCCTATCGTACAAAAGCGCAAAGACACGCCTTACGGAGACAGGGAACGTGATTTTCAGCTTTACCGCAGAGGCCGTTATGTTGAATTCAATCTGGTCTATGACCGTGGCACCCTGTTCGGCCTGCAATCCGGCGGCAGAACCGAATCCATTTTAATGTCCATGCCGCCGGTGGCCCACTGGAAATACAACTGGCAACCAGAACCCGGCAGTCCGGAAGCGCTGCTTTATGACGAATACCTGAAGCCCCGGAACTGGCTGAATGATTAAGCTGCTACACTAATTCAGCCCATGACAATCCCAGTCATTCAATTCCTGCTGGGCTTGCTGTATGCCAATGCGGGTGAATGGCTGATGCATAAATACATTCTTCACGGACTGGGGAAAAACCGCCATAGTTTCTGGTCTTATCATTGGCATGAACATCATGCTGTTTGCGCCAAAAACGACATGCTCGATCGAGGCTATCAATCCGTGAATTTAACAACATGGAACGCCCAAACCAAGGAATTGTCGGTGCTGGCGGGTATTGTGCTGCTGCATGTGCCGCTGTATTTACTATTTCCCCTATTTACCGGCGCGGTATATGCGTCGCTGATACTTTATTACTACAAACACCGCAAGGCTCACCTCGATCCTGCTTGGGCTAAACGGCATTTGCAATGGCATTACGATCACCATATCGGCGGCAACTGCACCGCAAACTGGTGTGTTACCTGGCCCTGGTTCGACTACCTAATGGGAACCCGCATTAAAAGCAAAGTGCTTGACTGAGTCATGTCGCCCTGCATTTCAAGGTTCACGAACTTTCGATTTCTCAAAGTCAGACACCCGTTATAATCTATAATTTTAATGTCGCCGCCCTTATCTCTGCTTGACATAACCCGTAGTAAATGAAAAATATCACGCGCTCTGCAACCCTACTCGACGTTTGCAGCATTAATCACCTTTTTACAAATTTATCAGGAGACATATCCATGCCAAAATATTTCAGCATTCAACGTATTCTACATATTGCTTGCTTACCTGTGCTGCTCATCGGTTGCGCCGCAGATCAAACACTGCCTGTCGCCGAACCCACACCAATTCTTTCAGGCGAGCAAATGTTACGTGAAAGCGAAGGTATGGCGAAATTGGGTAGTCGTTGGGAACAAGGCGTACAAATGGTGGAACGCGGTCAAAATCTGGTTCGGGAAGGAAAATCCAAAATCGACGAAGGCAACCGAATGGTAGAAGAAGGCCAAAAAGTCATCCGTGAAAGCGAAGAAGGCTATAAAAATATTAAGAAATAACGTTATTCATTACCAACTTTATGTTCCCAGTAAGCAAATCCCCAACCACCGGTTCTGGCTTATTTTTTACTGTCTTTACTCATACAAATGTATATTGAAAAATGACAGAATAATTACATAACGTTAGCCGAATTCACATTCAGCGTTACAATGTGGCATGCATACTAATCAAACACCTTTTTCAGCGCTGACCCCCGATTTCATTTTGAACGCGCTTGACAGTATCGGCCTGCACAGCGATGGCCGACTGCTGGCGCTCAATAGCTATGAAAACCGCGTCTATCAGGTCGGCATGACGGACGCGTCCTTTATAGTAACCAAGTTCTACAGGCCCGAGCGCTGGACAACCGCTGCAATTATTGAAGAGCATGCCTTCGTTCAGGAATTGTTTGAATCTGAAATCCCTGTCGTGCCGGCAATGCCGTTTGGGGATAATCAGACTTTAATCCACGCAGATGGTTTCCGCTTTTCCGTGTTTCCAAGACAAGGCGGCCGCGTACCTGAGCTTGAAGGTAGAGAAAAGCTGGAATGGATGGGACGGTTTATCGGTCGTATTCATGCCATCGGCGCACTAAAGCCTTTTAAGGAGCGCCCGACTCTTGATATCCCCGGTTTTGGTGATGAACCGAGAGCTTATCTGCTGGCGAATAATTTCATTCCCGCCGATCTTATCGAGGCTTACCGCAGTGTGACTGATCATGCGCTGGATGGCGTAAGGCGTTGCTTTGAACGTGCCGGCAAGGTGAAAACCTTACGCCTGCATGGTGACTGTTATCCCGGCAATATTTTATGGACCGATGACGGCCCGCATTTTGTTGATTTCGATGACAGCCGGATGGGACCGGCAATACAGGATTTGTGGATGCTGCTCGCGGGGGATCGCACCGAAATGACACTGCAATTGAATCATCTGCTGGCCGGTTACAGGACTTTTTACGATTTCGACCCCCGAGAGCTGCATCTTATCGAAGCCCTGCGCACCTTGCGCCTGATTCATTATTCTGCCTGGATTGCACGACGTTGGGATGATCCCGCGTTTCCTATGGCGTTCCCGTGGTTTGATACGCCGCGTTATTGGCAGGATCGGATTATTGAACTGCGCGAACAGATCGCGTTAATGGATGAAGAACCTCTGGGATCAGCTTAGCAAGCTATTTTCCGCGCTGCATGAGCATGGTTTTTACCGGATTGAATGTTCTTCTGTGTGCGTCTAAAAAACCGAACTGTTCGATCTCTGCTAAATGCTGTTTGGTGCCATAGCCTTTATGCAGATGAAACGAAAAGTCAGGATACTGTTGATGATATTCAACCATGAGCTTATCTCGCTCGACTTTCGCTAATATTGAGGCCGCGCTGATCGCCTGAACTTTACTATCCCCTTTAACGATAGCCTGAGCAGGCATGGACAAATCGGGGAGGCGGTTACCATCCACTAAAACTTCATTTGGCTGGACATGCAAGCCCTTTACCGCTCTCTGCATTGCCAATAGCGTTGCCTGGAGAATATTGAGCTCATCAATCTCTTCAACACTGGCTTGGGCGACTGACCAGCTTAAAGCAGCTTCCTTGATGATGATATAAAGACTATCCCGTTTGCCTTCGCTAAGGATTTTGGAGTCGGCCAATCCCTCAATCGGCCGCATGGGATGCAGGATAACTGCTGCCGCAAAGACCGGGCCTGCAAGTGGGCCGCGGCCTGCTTCGTCAACTCCGGCAACCATAATACCTTGAGAGATTTTTGTTGAAAAAAAATCATCCATAGCAACTTTCACTCCTGAAACAGCTTAAGTGCAAGTTTAATCGCGCCAAGATACGACTGCATGGAGCAGTTGCGGACGTTTATCTCAGTATCCCTCGACTTACATTGCGCAAAAAGCTAACCATATCAGACAACTCTTTGCTTTCACCGGCCAGGTCTTCCATTTGATCAATGGCGTCTTCCAGACGTAAATTCATCTTATAGATGATCTTATACGCCTTTCTAATTAATCTAATGTCTTCAGGAGAGATGCCGTTACGTTCCATGCCGACTGAATTTATGCCATGCGGCCTGGTAGGCTTGCCGCCGACCATAACAAAAGGAGGAATATCCTGAGTAATCGCGCTACCCATGGCAGCAAAGCTATACTGCCCTATTTGGGTAAACTGATGCACCAAGGTGAATCCGCCCAAGATAGCATGACTATGTAAATGTACATGGCCTGCTAATGACGCACCATTTGCCATAATGACATGATCGCCAATGACACAATCATGGGCGACATGGGTGTATGCCATAAACAGGTTATCATTGCCTATCTTGGTAAGACTACGATCCTGCTTCGTTCCTCTGTGCATAGAGGTATACTCGCGTATCGTGTTTCTATCGCCAATTTCCAGCCGGGTTATCTCAGCTGCATACTTTTTGTCTTGGGGGTCTTCGCCGATGGAAGTGAATTGATAGATGCGATTGTGTTTGCCTATGGTAGTCGGCCCTTTAATAACGACATGAGATCCTATCACCGTACCGGCACCGATTTTTACATCGGCGCCTATGACAGAAAAAGGGCCAACCGATACATCATCAGCCAGCTCTGCCTTACTATCAACTATCGCTGTTGAATCGATCAAATTAATTTACCACCGCCGCACATCTGATTTCGGCACTCGCAACAAACTCACCATCAACTTCTGCACGGCATTCAAATGCCCAGATATTACGCTTACTTTTAAGGAATCGTGCTTCCAGCATCAATTGATCTCCGGGCACAACGGGTCTTTTAAATTTTGCCTTATCAATTCCTACCAAGTAGTAAATCATCCCTGCTAATTCATCTCCGGCTGTTTCTGATGCTAACAAGCCCGTAGCTTGAGCTAAAGCTTCCAAAATCAGCACACCTGGCATAATGGGTTTTTGCGGAAAATGTCCTTGAAAAAACGGCTCGTTATAAGTGACGTTTTTTACTCCCAGCAATCTAACCCCAGGTTCGCACTCAATGACCTTATCAACCAATAAAAAAGGGTAACGATGAGGTAAAAATTCTTGTATTTGTAGAATATCTAATTTAACAGACATGGCTTATTTTATAGAGTGCTTTACTAAAAAGTTGGTGTATATGCGACTAACTAAAAAATTAGTTCATTATTCAGGCATGGTTGACAACTTTTGTTGCACTTGATTAGTTATATCAATCTGTTCATTGGAATAAATAACGCCATCAGTAAGTAATAAATCATAATTTTGATCTTTAGCTATCGCCCGAATGGCTTCAACAATACGACGTTGCAATTTACCCAATTCTTCATTACGGCGAACGTTAAAATCTTCGCTAAACTCCTGTTGCGCTCTTTTTGCATCCCTTTTTTTGTTTAAAACATCTTTTTCTAAATTATTTCGTTCTTTCTCACTCATCACAGAAGCGTCTCTGGTCATTTTCTCTTCTATGCTTTGGATCTCTTTTTGTTGAGCAACCAGTTGCTTATCACGAGGTGAAAATTCTTGTTCTAGGCGCTTTTTAGCTTTTTCTGCCTGGGGCGCTTTTTCAAGAACGGCCGGTATGTTTACAAAGCCAATCTTTAAATCAGCAAAGCTCGCGTTAGCAGTAAGCAAAAGTCCTAAAAATAAAGCAATTTTCGTTTTCATTGTTATACAGATCTCTGGTTGTAGTTAAATTAATTAGTGGAAAAAATACGTAAATTTGTTAAATTATATGGGATAAGGTTATTAAACAAAAAGAACTTCTTCTAGAAGTTTTGGCCAAAGTTGAATTGGAACATCTGTTTTGTATCGCCTGGAGTGCCATCGGGAGCTGTAGAAGTCGCATTAAAAGGATATGCAGCACTGACAGATAGAGCGCCAAAAGGTGACATCCACTCCCCTGAAATCCCCGCAGAATATTTAAAATCATTTACGCCCATAGAATCATCAATTCTTCCGGCATCAAAGAAAGTTCCCAGCCTGACTGATTTTGTCTCCGGCATAAAGGGGACAGGAAAAAACAACTCTGCATTGCCAATCATCTTAGTTGAGCCACCAAACGAAAAACCATTGGAATCTTTCGGCCCAAGGGTATTATTCTTAAAGCCGCGTACAGAACCGGTACCGCCACCAAAATAATTTTCAAAGAAAGGCAAGCTATCCGTATCTCCATAGCCGTCCCCGTAAGCCACTTCGCCATGCAGTCTAAAGGTAAAGTCCTTGGCCAATGGCAAATAAATCTGATGTTTATAGCCAACTTTATAATATTCCAGGTCACTGCCCGGAACCGTCACCAAGGCAGACAAACGCTGTTGCCCGCCCTTATTAGGGAATATGGCTCGATTAAGCGTATCGTGAGTCCAGCCTATTGCCGGCGCAAATGTCAGAAACGAATCGCCTTCCTTATTAATAAAATCTCGAATTTCTTTGGATGTAAAATCAGTGGTGCCTAAATTGGTATGCTTCAAATCAAGGTCAAAACGCAAATTATCAAATTCATTCAATGGGATGCCAAAATTCACTCCCGCATTCGCCACATCGGTTGTATAGTTGGCAAGGTTTATTTGCGCGGCATCCCGTGAGGTATACCCCAAGTTATAGCCCTGGCTCACGCCATCCACAGTAAAATACGGATTATTAAAACCAAATTGATAACTGGTCATATAACTACTGTTGTTAAAAGCGATATTCACCCGCTTGCCTGACCCAAAGACATTGTCCTGAGCAATATTGGCATTCAGAATAATCCCTTGGACTTGAGAAAACCCTATACCTGCCATTAAATTGCCGGATGGCTTTTCAACTACCGAATAATTAACATCAATCTGATCAGCACTACCGACCACAGGTGGCGTTTCGACATTCACCTCTTCGAAATATCCCAAGCGTTCAAGTCGAGTTTTTGATCGTTCAATTTTTGAACTTGAAGCCCAACTGGACTCCATTTGTCGCATTTCGCGGCGTAGCACTTCATCGCGAGTCTTGTTATTGCCCTTGAAATTAATACGTCTGACGTAGACACGTTTAGCAGGATCAACAAAAAAAGTCATATCAACTGTTTTTTTGGCTTCGTTGATTTCCGGCACCATGTTGACGTTTGCAAAAGCGTAGCCGTCATCACCCAAGCGATCAGAAATTGCTTTTGAGGTTTCAGTGGCGTTTTTTCTGGAAAAAACCTCTCCCGGCCCGACTTTCATCAGTTTGATGAGTTCTTCCGGGGCGACAATCAAGTTACCCGCCAGCTTTACTTTGTCAAGCGTGTAAACATCACCTTCTTTTACGTTGATGGTGACGTAGATGTCTTTTTTATCAGGGGTGATTGCTACCTGCGTGGATTCAATTGAAAAGTTGATATAACCACGATCCAGGTAATAGGAGCGTAAGGTCTCTAAATCTGCGGATAATTTTTGCTTGGAATACTGGTCGTCTTTCGTGTAAAAAGACAACAAATTGGACGTGTTTAATTCAAGTTTACTCAGCAGTATTTTTTCATCGAAAACAGTATTGCCGACAATATTAATCTGCTTAATTTTTGCGACTCTGCCTTCAGAAATCTTGATTTGAATCCCGACCCTATTCCGGGGAAGATCAGACACTTCTGTAGTAATCTTTAAACCGTATTTACCGTGACTGAAATATTGGCGGCTTAATTCCTGCTCAACCTTATCCAGCACCTGCCGGTCAAATACCTTGCCTTCGGCTAAACCAATTTTCTTTAATGCTTTGGTCAAATCATCTTTGCTTAGATCTTTATTGCCTTCAAAAGTGATTTTCGCTATTGATGGCCGCTCCACCACATTAACAATCAGAGTAGAGCCTTCCCTTTCCAGAGAAACATCCTTAAAAAAACCGGTTTTGAACAATGCCTTGATTGCCGGAGCTACATTATCCAAAGAAAAGCTTTCACCCACATTAACAGGAAGATAGTTATAAACAGTACCTACCGAGATACGTTGCAAACCCCTGACCTGAATATCATCGACAACGAATTCTTCATCGCCTTTAACCGCCTGTGAAACAAGCAGACATAGCAATAACAAGCGAGAAAAAGTATTTAATTTCATGTAGGAGTCTAAAAATAAACCATTATTGACACGAATGTAATGTATGCGGTTTTGCAGGAACAAAAACCCGTCGTTGTTTAATATTGAAAAACCGCAAGATTATAACACAGTAAATGTTTTAAAAGCTTCCGCTCCTTACCTACATCCCTGTAGGCAACGAGTTAAGCCCTATCAATAGGAAAACCAAGCACCTCATCAATAGCTGCGCTATCTGTCAACAGCATCAATATACGATCCAGACCTATGGCTATCCCGGAGCATTCGGGCAATCCCGATTCCAGAGCCGCAATAAGACGTTTATCTTTAACAGTAACTGGCAGTTTTCTTTGGTGCCTGATACCCATTTCTGCATCAAAGCGCCTGTCTTGCTCTTGCGCATCAGCCAACTCATAAAAGCCATTACCCAATTCGATGCCATTGATAAACAACTCGACTCGATCAGTGACCAAGGAATTGTGCTCATTGATTCTTGCCAATGACGACTGACAGGCGGGATAACCGTAAACCATACATAAAGCATTTTCTCCCAGATGCGGTTGAACCTTATGACTGAAGATAAAATCGAGCCATATCGCATGATCGTATCCGCAAATATTCACTGCTTCGGGTAACTGATTATCCATCGCAAAAGCACAGTAGTCCTGATATGAAAATACCAGTGGATCTAAACCGGTAAACGAAAGAAATACTTTCTGATAACTGAATCTTTGCGTTGTTTGTAACGATCGGTGACCGTTAAACAAAACCCCTATCAGATCGGCGACTTCATCCATCAATTGAGGCAATTTAAAGCCAACCCGATACCATTCAAGCATCGTAAACTCAGGATTATGAAAACGCCCTGACTCACCATTCCTGAAGGCTTTGCATATCTGATAGATGGAACCACTTCCGGCGGCAAGCAGCCGTTTCATTGCAAACTCAGGTGATGTTTGCAGAAACAATGTTTGATGCAGTGGCGGCAACCTATACTCAGTCGTAAAGAACTCTAACTGCGGATCTGTTCCTATTCCATGGCTTAGCAGGGGCGTTTCCACTTCAAGCACGGATCTTTCAGCAAAAAATCTACGTATAGCAGCAAGCATTTGCGCTCTTAAGCGCAAATGCTCTATAGGGCAGGATGGCTGCCAGTGCACTATTCTTTTACGCGGGAAACATATTCGCCGGTACGGGTATCAACCTTAATCACTTCGCCCTGTTGCACAAATAAAGGTACCCTAACCACCGCGCCTGTCTCCAGAGTAGCCGGTTTGCCACCGCCGCCAGACGTATCACCACGCACGCCTGGATCAGTTTCAGTAATTGCCAGCTCAACAAAATTGGCTGGAGAAATAGCAAGAGGCGCATCATTCCACAAAGTTACCGTGCAAGAATCCTGGTCTTTAAGCCATTTACCCGCATCACCGACGACTTTTTCATCGCACTGATACTGCTCAAAAGTGTCCGGCACCATAAAATGTCTGAATTGACCGTCGCTATAAAGGTATTGCATATCGACATCGACAACGTCAGCGCCTTCAAGAGACTCGCCAGACTTAAAGGTTCTTTCAATTACCCGGCCAGTTTTCAGATTCCTGATTTTTACCCGGTTAAAGGCTTGTCCTTTCCCAGGCTTTACGAATTCATTTTCAATAATTGCGCAGGGATCGTTATCCAACATAACTTTTAACCCGGCTTTAAACTCATTAGTACTATAACTGGCCATTTTATCCTCAAAGATGACAAACAATATAAATCCCAGCCATTATAATAGAGGCCAGAATCGATAGGAACTTTAAATAACCCATTTCATGCCAGAACAACAATCCGAAACCCAGCACTTTAAGCAAAACTGGCAACTACAACTTGCCAAAGCCTTTAATACCATTGACGACCTATGCCGTTACCTGCAACTGTCGCCTGCTGACTTAACGGCTTCAGCAGCGGCAGCCAAAGCCTTTCCCTTGCGCGTACCATTAAGCTTTGCTGCCTGCATGGAAAAAGGCAATCCGCATGACCCTTTATTACGCCAGATATTGCCTGTTGAAAAAGAAATGGTTGTTTACCCGGGTTTTAGCAACGATCCTGTCGGGGACCTTCCCGCCGCCACTCAGTCCAGTGTTATACATAAGTATCATGGTCGGGTTTTACTGATCAACACCGGCAGTTGCGCCATTAACTGTCGGTATTGTTTCCGTCGAAACTTCCCCTATGCCGACCTGCAACTAGGAAAACAAAAAGAAAATGCCGCTATCCAATACATTGAAGAAGATACAAGTATCTCGGAAGTTATTTTAAGCGGCGGCGATCCTTTGCTGCTGAATGACTCAAGATTGAGCAGACTCATTGAGCGACTGAACAACATCAAGCATTTAAAACGCATCCGGATACACAGCCGATTACCCATCGTCCTGCCTGCCCGCATAACCGATGAACTGATCAGCGTACTAAGTCTAAGCCCTAAACAAATTGTAATTGTCGTCCACTGTAATCATGCCAATGAAATCAATGAACGCGTCATTAACGCCTGCAAGGCTCTGAAAAAAAATGGCATCACATTATTTAATCAATCCGTGCTGCTAAAAGGCATCAATGATAATGCACAAATTTTATGCGAATTGAGCGAACAACTGTTTAGCTACGGCATCATTCCTTACTATCTGCATTTATTAGACAAAGCGACGGGGACTGGGCATTTTGAAGTTTCTGAAGGGGAAGCTTTAGCGCTTATCAAGCAAGTTCAGGCCACCCTCCCCGGCTATCTTGTTCCAAAGCTAGTCAGAGAACAGGCCGGAACTGCTTCCAAACAATATGTTTTTTAGATAACTCACTTTTTCTGGTTAGTGATGCCATGCGGCACATGCGCGGCAGTGACGTGTTTGGCGGCAGACTCACAATGACCTTTTTGGTCATCGAAGAAAATATCCGCCCCAAATGCCTTAAGAAAATCGCCTTTCGGCATTCCGCCTAAAAAAAGCGCCTCATCAATACGAATACCCCAGGCTCTTAATGTCCTGACTACCCGCTCATGAGCAGGCGCAGCACGGGCAGTTACCAATGCGGTTCTAATCGGTGATGATTGAGGATCAAACTGCGTCTGAATATGATGCAAGGCGCTCAGAAAATCCTTAAAAGGCCCACCCGGCAATGGTTTCTTGGCTTCATTGCGTTCATTTTCCGTAAATACATCCAGTCCGCGCTGTTGATAAATCCGTTCCGATTCATCCGAAAACAACACTGAATCGCCATCAAAAGCGATACGCAACTGATCGGAATGATGTGTCATAGAGGGGCCACAAAGAATCGTCGCCGCAGCAAAACCGGCATCCAGGGTCTTGGCGACATCATCCGCATTGGCCGATAAAAACAAATGCGCACCGAATGCTGAAATATAACTGTAAGGAGATACACCGCTGGTAAATGCCGCACGAATAATATTTAACTGATGATGGGCAATAGAGTTAAAAATCCGCAAGCCCGTATCCGCACTATTTTGCGATAAAAGAATGATTTCAACCAGCGGATCATCGGGGCAGCTATCGTTGATAGCCAGCAGCTTTTGAACTAGTGCAAAGCCGTAACCCGGCTCCAGAATTTCATCCTCATGTTCTATCTGGTATTGGCAGAAAGCTTCCTTGCCTTGCGTTTCAAATATCGCATGCGACTCATCCAGATTAAATAATGCTCTGGATGATACCGCCACAACAAGCTTTTGTTTTCTCATAACACCTACACAATTTTAAACATTAGCCCTATTTATCGGTTACCGAAACCGAACTCAAATTAAGCGTTTTTTTAATTCTTGCAGCATAAGAAGCCGCTTCCCCTTTATTTTTAAACCCCCCGACTCTCAGTCGATACCATGCCGTATTATTAACATCGCCGGGGACTACCTCAACTGGGACACCTTTTTGCTTGAATCCAGCCGCCTGACTTTTTGCATACCC
>JBAZTN010000070.1:0-13581 GCA_041661895.1 Methylobacter sp.
ATATCGGCACCATTGCAAAGTCAGGCACCAAGCAGTTTTTTCAGGCATTAACCGGTGATCAGGCCAAAGACAGCGAATTGATCGGCCAGTTCGGCGTTGGTTTTTATTCAGCGTTTATCGTTGCCGACAAAGTGACCTTAACCACCCGCAAGGCCGGTGCCGACAAGAGTGAAGGCGTGCGCTGGGAGTCAGCGGGCGAAGGCGATTACACACTGGAATCCGTAGAAAAAGCCAAGCGCGGAACCGAGATCGTGTTGCACCTGAAAGAAGCCGAAAGCGAGTTCCTGGACGGTTATCGCATCCGGTCTATCGTGAGAAAATTCTCCGATCATATTTCCCTGCCTATCGTCATGGACAAAGAAGTCATGCCGTCTATGGGTGAAGAAGGCGAAGAAGAAAAACCGGCGGAAATCATCGAAGAGACTGTTAACTCGGCTTCCGCATTATGGACCAAAGCCCGTCAGGATATTTCCGATGAGGCTTACAATGAATTTTACAAGCATGTAGGACACGACTACCAGGACCCGTTAACTCATGTGCATAGTAAAGTCGAAGGCTCCAATGAATATACCTTGCTGCTTTACGTGCCATCACATGCGCCTTTCGACCTGTGGGACAGAGACACCAAACACGGCGTAAAACTGTACATACGCAAAGTGTTTATTACCGATGACGCCGAGCAGTTAATGCCGCGTTATCTGCGTTTTATTAGAGGGATTATTGACGCCAATTCCTTGCCGCTGAACGTATCGCGGGAAATTCTGCAACAAAGCAAGCAAATCAGCAGCATCAAATCGGGCGCCGTTAAGAAAGTGCTGGGGATGCTGGAAGACCTGGCCAAGACTGAGCCGGAAAAATATGAGAATTTCTGGTCCCAATTCGGCCCGGTTATCAAAGAAGGCCCGATTGAAGATCATGCCAACAAAGAGCGTGTCGCCAAATTGCTGCGCTTCGCATCAACCCATGCCGATACTGACAAACAGGAAGTCTCGCTGGAAACTTATGTCAGTCGCATGAAAGAAGGGCAGGACAAGATTTATTATGTAACCGCGGACAGCTTCTCGGCGGCAAAAAACAGCCCGCACTTGGAGATTTTCCGTAAGAAAGGCATTGAAGTATTGCTGATGTCTGATCGTATCGATGAATGGCTGGTGTCCAATCTGGACGAATTTGACGGCAAGCATCTACAGTCTGTCGCCAAGGGTGATCTGGACTTGGGCGTTCTGGATGCCGAAGAAGACAAAGAAGCCCAGGAAGAAGTGAATAAGGACTTTGAGGCGGTACTCAAACAGATTAGAGAAGTGCTGGCCGATAAAGTCAGTGAGGTGCGCTTGAGCCATCGCTTAACGGAATCACCCGCTTGTCTGGTTGCCGATGTCTATGGCATGAGCCTGAATATGGAAAGAATCATGAAGGATGCCGGTCAAGGTTTGGGCATGGGAATGGGCAGAAAGCCGATCTTTGAGCTTAACCCGACTCATCCATTGGTGGTTCGTATGAAAGAGGAGCAGGATGATAGTCGTTTTGCCGATCTGACGCATATCCTGTTCGATCAGGCCATCCTGAGTGAAGGCGGACAACTGGATGATCCAGCGGCTTTTGTACATAAGTTGAATGGTTTATTGCAGGGATTGTTGCACTAGGAAGCAAAAAGGCTGGATAATCCCAGCCTTTTTTGTGTGCAACGGTTTTTATGGAATTTAAATTACTTAATACGGATGGCCATGCGCGGCGTGGTCAACTTAAGTTTGCCCGTGGCATCGTGGAAACGCCCATTTTTATGCCAGTCGGCACTTATGGGACGGTTAAATCGCTGACGCCCGATGAGTTGACTGGTATTGGTGCGCAAATTATTCTGGGCAATACCTTTCATCTGATGCTCAGACCGGGTACGGATGTCATCAAGGCGCATGGCGATTTGCATGATTTTATGCATTGGGACAAACCCATCTTGACTGATTCCGGTGGCTTTCAGGTATTCAGCTTGGGTGCTTTAAGAAAAATCACTGAAAAAGGCGTGACTTTCAAATCACCCATTAATGGCAGCTCAATTTTCATGGGGCCTGAGGAATCAATGCAGGTGCAGCGCGACTTGGGTTCGGACATCGTGATGATTTTCGATGAATGCACTCCGTACCCTGCGACGGTTCATGAAGCGGCCGAGTCGATGCGCTTATCATTGCGTTGGGCGGCACGCAGCAAGGCTGCTCATGAGGGTAATGCGTCGGCGTTATTCGGTATCGTGCAAGGTGGCATGTATGAGCATTTGCGGCAGGAATC
Source organism: Methylobacter sp. (assembly GCA_041661895.1). Classification (GTDB taxonomy): domain Bacteria; phylum Pseudomonadota; class Gammaproteobacteria; order Methylococcales; family Methylomonadaceae; genus Methylobacter_A. The sequence goes on from JBAZTN010000070.1 coordinate 2,281, forward strand.
CATAGCCGGTTTGGTGGATATTGGGTTTGACGGTTATGCCATCGGTGGTTTGTCGGTAGGCGAACCCAAAGAAGAAATGATGGCTACGCTGGATGTGGTGCATGCCAAGATGCCGGTCGACAAGCCGCGTTATTTGATGGGCGTGGGAACGCCGGAAGATCTGGTGGAGGCGGTCAGGCGCGGTATTGATATGTTTGATTGTGTGATGCCGACCCGCAATGCCCGCAACGGTCATTTATTTACCACCTTCGGCGTGGTGAAAATCAGGAACAGCCAGTACGAGTTTGATACCGGACCCTTAGATGAATCCTGTGGCTGTTACACCTGTCGGCATTATTCCAGAGCCTATTTGCGTCATCTGGATAAATGTCAGGAAATGTTGGGCTCCAGACTCAATACCATACATAATCTTTATTATTATCTGAGCCTCATGCAAAGCTTGCGTGATGCCATTGAAAAGCAAGAGCTGGATATTTTTGTCAAGCAATTTTATCAACAACGAGGAAAAGCCGTGCCGACTGTGGCATAATGGCGAAATTTTTTAATTACAATAAAAACCGAGGACAACAATGAGTTTCTTTATTTCTGATGCTGCAGCCGCAGCCGCTCCAGCAGCCCAACAACCTGGTCTTGAAGGTATGTTGTTTCCACTGGGTATACTGGTGTTTTTTTACTTTTTGTTTTTACGTCCGCAATCAAAGCGCGCTAAAGAGAAAAAACAAATGATCGCTGCCATCACCAAAGGTGTTGAAGTTGTAACCTCCGGGGGTATTTTAGGTAAGGTGGCTGATTTGGATGATAATTTTGTCAAAATTGAAATCAGTGACAATATTTTTATTCAGGTACAGCGGCATAATATTGAGAGCATCATGCCTAAAGGAACTTATAAAGCGATAACTAAAAAAGTTAGAGATTAAGTACTCTTCCCTGTGTTATAGCGCATGGCTTGTCGGCGCATGCTGATCAAGCAAAGGCGCGGTTTAATTGTTGGAATAAAATAATGCAAAATCGGTACCCCCTTTGGAAAAATCTATTAGTCCTGATCATTTTTGTGATCGGGATTGTTTACGCGTTGCCAAATTTATACGGTGATGATCCTTCTGTACAGGTGTCTTCGACGCATGCTGCAAAATTAGTGCAGGAGCAGGCAAATCAGGTCGAGTCAGTCATTAAGGCTGCTGGGGTTGGTATCAAGGCGTTTGAGTTTAAAGAAGATCATATTCTTGCGCGGTTTAATAATACCGATGATCAGATGAAGATAGCTGATTTGCTCAGAGACAAAATGGGCGACGAATATAGCGTTGCGTTAAATCTGGCGCCTACGACACCTACCTGGTTAAGGTCTTTGGGTGCGGAAGCCATGTATCTGGGTCTGGACTTGCGCGGTGGGGTACATTTTCTGCTTGAAGTGGATATGAATGCCGCCGTTAAGCAGGCTGAAGATCGTTACAATGATGATGTGCGTCTTGCCTTAAGAAACGAAAAATTACGTTATCAATCTGTTTCTAAAGATAGTGGATTCATTAAGGTTAAGTTGAACTCGGCTGATGACAAACCTGCGCTGCTGAAACTGTTGGGTAAGGACTTCCGCACTCTGGATGTCACAGAGCCCGACGAGCAAGATCAAGTCTGGTTGAAGCTTTCTGAAAAAGAAGAACGCGATATTAAAAAATTTGCCGTTGCGCAAAACATGACGACCTTGCGTAATCGCGTCAACGAATTGGGTGTTGCAGAGCCAATAATTCAGCAACAAGGCGAAAATCGCATCATGGTCCAGTTGCCAGGCGTACAGGACACGACCCGCGCCAAGGAGATTTTGGGTACAACGGCTACTCTGGAATACCGTTTGGTTGATGTCGAGCATGATGTGCAAAAGGCTGTTGCGGGACATGTTCCAGTAAATAGCCGGCTGTATTATGAAAAAAATGGTAATCCTATACTGCTTGATCGTCGTGTTATTGTGACCGGTGATCAGATTGTCGATGCCTCTTCCGGTATGGATCAAGACGGTAGGCCTTCGGTAAATATTTCCCTGAACGGAGTGGGCGCAGCCAAAATGGGTAAATTGACCCAGGCTAACGTTGGCAAGCCTATGGCGGTGGTGTTTATTGAATATAAAGTTGAAACCAAGCTGGTGAACGGACAAAAAGTCCGTCATAAAGAAAAAGTTGAAAAAGTTATTAGCGTAGCCACTATTCAGGGCGTCTTCAGTAGTCGGTTCCAGACTACCGGTTTAGACAGTCCTCAGGAAGCGCGTAACCTGTCGTTGTTGTTAAGAGCTGGTGCGCTGGCAGCCCCCGTTGATATTGTCGAAGAACGCACCGTAGGGCCAAGTTTAGGTCAGGATAATATTGATAAGGGCATGTTGTCTTTTGTCGTGGGCTTTGCGCTGGTTGTGCTGTTTATGGCGGTTTATTATCGGCTGTTCGGCATGATTGCCAACTTTGCACTGGCGTTTAACGTGGTGATTGTGGTGGCAATTTTGTCGATGTTGCAGGCGACGCTGACCGTGCCAGGTATTGCGGGGATTATCTTGACCGTGGGTATGTCGGTTGATGCTAACGTGTTGATCTTCGAGCGGATTAAAGAAGAAATCAAAAACGGCAACACGCCGCAGTCCGCTATATATATTGGCTATGAAAAAGCCTTTGCAACTATTCTGGACTCCCACTTTACCAATCTTGTGGTAGCTGTCGTGTTATTTGCTTACGGCACAGGTTCCGTTAAAGGTTTTGCGGTGACATTGATTATCGGGATTTTGTCATCCATGTTTACGGCAATCGCCGGTACGCGGATGGTTATTAACTGGATATATGGCAACCGTAGGGTTGAGAAATTATCTATTTAGTAAAATGTCGGATTACATGCCTTTGGGTAAATCCGGCTTACATGACTTTTACATAGAAGATTAAACATGTTTAAAAAAGATATAAATTTTATGGGGAACCGAAACATAGCGCTGATATTTTCCGCTGTGCTGACGATTATTTCGATAGTAGCGATTGCTGTACACGGTTTTCAGATGGGCATCGATTTTACCGGCGGCACCTTGATTGAAGTGGGGTATCAGAAACCAGCTGATTTAACCGTGCTGCGCAACACGTTGGATGCTGAAGGTTTTAGTGATGCCACGGTGCAGAATTTCGGCACGGCCAAAGATGTCTTGATTCGCCTGAAGCCTCACGAAGGGGTGAGTAGCGCCGATTTAAGTACCAAGGTACTTGAGGCAATCAACAAAAATACCGCAGAACCGGCAAGTGTGCGCCGTGTTGAATTTGTAGGTCCCCAAGTCGGAGATGATCTGGCTCAGGATGGTTTTTTGGCTCTTTTGTATTCAACAATTTGTATTTTGATTTACATTGCCTGGCGTTTTGAATGGAAGTTCTCTGTAGGCGCGATCATAGCGACTTTACATGATGTTATTGTTACGCTGGGCTTATTCTCTATTTTAGGGTTGGAGTTTGACCTGACGGTATTGGCGGCGGTTCTTGCGCTGATCGGGTATTCCTTGAACGATACCATTGTGGTTTATGACCGTATCCGCGAAAATTTCCGGGCATTAAGAAATAAATCAACCGAAGAAATCATGAACATTTCTGTCAATGTCACGTTAAGTCGTACCATCATGACTTCATTGACAGTATTGTTGGTACTGGTTTCCTTGTTCTTTTTGGGCGGGGAAGTGATCCATAATTTTTCCATAGTGCTGCTTTTCGGGGTGTTTTTCGGGACTTATTCCTCCATTTTTATCGCCAGTCCTGCGGCTTTACTGTTGGGTCTCAGTCCAGAGGATTTGATGATCCCGGTAAAAGAAGGTGCGGAACTGGATAACAGGCCTTAACCACTCAGGTATTTTCAAAATACAGCAGCTGATCAGGTATAATTAGCCGCTTATAAATATTTATTCAAACTAGGAGTTTTAAAAAAATGGCGATAGAACGCACTTTTTCAATCATTAAACCAGACGCTGTAGCAAAAAACGTAATCGGTGAAATCTATAGCCGCTTTGAAAAGAACGATTTAAAAATCGTTGCTGCAAAAATGCTGCATTTGACTAAAGAACAGGCCGAAGGTTTTTACGCAGAACACAGCGAGCGCGGTTTCTTTAATGATTTGGTCGCATTTATGATTTCAGGCCCTGTCATCATGCAAGTGCTGGAAGGTGAAAATGCAGTTCTTAAGCATCGCGAAATAATGGGTGCAACCAACCCTAAAGAAGCAGCTGCCGGAACTATCCGCGCTGATTTTGCTGCAAGCATTGATGAAAATGCTGTGCATGGCTCAGATGCAGTCGAAACCGCTCAAAGGGAAATTGCTTTCTTTTTCTCAGACAATGAAATCTGTGCTAGAACCCGTTAAGCCTAAAGCTATAAATTTGCTCGATTTCGACAGAAAGGGCCTTGCGGCCTTTTTTGTCGAGTTAGGTGAAAAACCATTTCGGGCGACACAACTGCTTAAATGGATTTATCAGGAAGAAGTCGAAGACTTCGACCTGATGACCAACTTAAGCAAGTCCTTGCGCGTTTATTTAAAAGAACACTGCTACATAGCAACGCCGGAAATCGTGATTGAACAAATCGCAACAGACGGCACGCGTAAATGGGCGTTGCAGACCAGTTGTGGTAATAGGGTAGAAACTGTATTTATTCCTGAAGAGGGGCGGGGCACTTTATGCGTATCATCGCAAATCGGCTGCGCCCTGGCTTGCACCTTTTGTTCTACTGCCCAGCAAGGCTTTAATCGTAACTTAACAACGGCAGAGATTATTGGTCAGGTCATTGTTGCGCAAAAACGCTTGGGTCCAGAAAAGAAAATCACCAATGTTGTCATGATGGGTATGGGCGAACCGCTGCTTAATTTTGACAATGTAGTCGCGGCCATGAACCTGATGATGGATGATTTTACCTTTGGACTGTCCAAGCGCCGGGTGACCATCAGTACCTCAGGCGTCGTGCCGGCCATGCATCGGTTAACACAAGTTTGTGACGTCAGTCTTGCAGTGTCTTTACATGCCGTGACCGATGAGTTGCGCGATGAATTAGTCCCCATCAATAAAAAATATCCATTAAAGGAGTTAATGGAAGCATGCAGGGAAAACGCAAAAATTGCACCTCGGCGCACGATTACATTTGAATATGTCATGCTGGATGGTATTAATGATTCGGTTCAGGATGCGCGGGGATTAATTAAGTTATTAAAGACCGTACCATCAAAAATCAATTTAATACCATTTAACCCGTTTCCAAATTCAGCTTATCGCTGTTCCAGCAAAGAAGCCATTCATCGCTTCAAAACGCTGTTAAATGACGCGGGTATAGTCACTACGGTTAGAAAAACGCGCGGCGAAGATATTGATGCAGCCTGTGGCCAGTTGGTGGGGCAAGTTGAAGATAAAAGCCGTAGACACCTGAAAATTAAACGAGTAGATTCCGAGCATGCAGCCTGACACATTAAAAAAGATCACTCGATTTACTGTTGGTTTGCTTTCGGTCGGGCTAATTGCCTGTGCTTCCACTGGCGAGAATAGTGTTAAAAGCGGTGGTTCTGAAAATGTGCATTTGCAATTAGGGGTGCGCTATCTCAGTTTGAATAAGCTGGAAATAGCGAAAGAGAACTTGCAGCAGGCAATAAAGGATGATTCAGGTAATACCCAGGCGCATAATGCGTTGGCTTTTTTGTATGAAAAATTAAATCAAATTGACGAAGCTCAGGATCATTATGAAACTGCTTTGGATTTGGCACCTGATGATCTGGGCGTGCAAAATAATTTTGGCCGTTTCCTCTGTGAACATGGCGAATTCGAAGACGGTATGGCTTTATTAGAAAAAGCCAGTTCTAATCCATTAAACGATAGACAGTGGTTGGCGTTAACAAATGCCGGACGTTGCCAAATGGCAATGGAGCAAAAACAGAAAGCCGAAGCTTATTTCAGGCAAGCGCTGCAATTAAATAACGCCTACGCGCCGGCATTGCTGGAAATGCAAAAAATTGCTTATCAAAATGGCGATTTTTGGGCGGCAAAAGGGAATTTGCAAAGGTATCTGGGTGTCGCATCCCACACACCTGAAACCTTATGGTTCGCAGCGCAAACGGAGCGGGCATTAGGTAACAACGAGCTTGCAAATGAATACAAAAACTTATTGCTGGAAAAATTTCCACTTTCAAATGAAGCAAAAAAAATCAAGTCTGTTCTGTAGCAAAGGTCTGTATTAAAAATCATGGCAAATAATATCCAAGCAATTCGCGGGATGCACGATGTGCTTCCCGAGCAGACGCCACTTTGGCAGTATGCAGAACAAATCATCAGAGATGTGCTCGGCGCTTATGGTTATAGCGAAATCCGGTTGCCCATCGTAGAAAAAACAGAACTATTCAAGCGCTCTATTGGTGAAGTCACTGACATTGTCGAAAAGGAAATGTACACTTTCGACGATAGAAACGGAGATTCCTTAACACTGCGTCCTGAAGGCACTGCCGGCTGTCTCAGAGCCTGTCTGGAGCATGGCTTATTGCATAATCAGGTACACCGGTTATGGTATTACGGGCCGATGTATCGTCATGAGCGCCCGCAGAAAGGCCGTTATCGCCAGTTTTTTCAACTGGGCGTTGAAACCTACGGCATGTCCGGGCCTGATATCGATGCCGAATTGATTTTAATCATCGATCGGTTATGGAAAAAACTGGGCATACGCGATAAAGTCCGGTTACAGCTTAATTCATTGGGTACCATTGCGGAGCGGATAGTTTACCGGGAAAGCCTGGTGGCCTATTTTCAGGAGCATCTGGATCAGTTAGATGAAGATAGTTTGCGTAGGCTGGAAACAAATCCACTGAGGATTCTGGATACCAAAAATCCGGCGATGAAAGAGGTTGTCTCTAATGCGCCTGATTTGTTGGATTATCTGGGCGATGAGAGTCGTCAGCATATTAAGGCAATAACCACGATATTAGATGATCTGGGCGTAGGCTACGAAATCAATTCCAGATTAGTGCGTGGACTGGATTATTACAGCAAAACTGTTTTTGAATGGGTTACTGATGAATTGGGTTCGCAGGGTACTGTTTGTGCCGGTGGACGCTATGATGGTCTGATAGAACAGTTAGGTGGCAAGCCAAATCATGCGGCTGGTTTTGCGATGGGCATGGAGCGTTTGTTGGCATTGATGGAATCACTGGACAATATCCAGCTTGCAAGACCCGTTGATGTGTACATGATCCGTGTAGGAGAAAAAGCAGAACAGGAAGGATTACGTTTTGCTGAAACCATCAGAAATGAGTTTCCGGGATTAAAATTACAGGTTAACTGTGGCGGAGGCAGTTTTAAAAGCCAGTTTAAAAAGGCCGATAAAAGCGGCGCCGAATTTGCCATTATTCTGGGTGATGATGAAGTCGATCGTGGACAGGTCAGCATTAAATCCTTACGTAATAATGAGCAAGAACAGCAGGATATGCCTCAGCAACAGGCGATAAAGTTTTTGCAAGATTATCTATAGGTCGGGGTTTGCCTATAAGGCAAAAGAGCGCACAGTAACCCGGTAACTCTTTTTTAAAAACATTAATATAGAGAAAAACAAGTGGAAATTTACGATACAGAAGAAGAACAGGTTGAGGCGCTAAAAAGTTGGTGGAAAGAGAATGGAACCTCTACTATCCTAGGCTTGGCAGTGGGTGTTGCTATTATTCTGGGTTGGAATTATTGGCAAGGACACAAGAAGGAGCAGGCGGTGCAAGCCTCAGCGATTTACGATCAGTTGCTTAAAGCCGTGGAGGACGACTCCAAGGATGGAGGAGGTAGAGCAACGCAGGGAGCGGTTGCCGGAGATAAAAAAGACACCATAGATAAGTTGGCTGGACGTATACAAGAGCAGTTCGGTGCTACGGAATATGCGGCATACAGCGGCCTTTTACAGGCAAAATTAAAAGTTCAGCAAGGTGATTTTGCTGCAGCAAAGGGCATTCTGAAGAATGTTGCGGCAAAGCCGAATAAAGAACTGAGTAATATTGCCACGATAAGACTGGTGCGTTTAATGCTGGCCACTGGTGAATATGAGCAGGGTTTACAGTTAATTAACAATGTTGATGCGGAAGCAGGATCAAGTTTCTCAGGCAATTATGATGAATTAGTGGGTGATTTGTATGTGGCCTTGGATCGCCTGGATGAAGCGCGTACTTCGTATCAGAATGCCTTAAGAAACGGACACCAATCGCCGCTGCTACAATTTAAAATTGATGATCTGACTGCACAAGAAAAGGCAGTAAGTCAAAAATAATGCGCCTGCTTACGCTTTTATTGCTTTTTATTGCCTTAACAGGCTGTGCAGCTGTTGATACCCTTGGCGAGTCTGTTTCCGGTATTTCAAATTACTTTAGTGGCGGTGAAGATAATGCTGATCCACCGAGTCCTTTAGTTGAGTACACCCCCGAAATCAAAATCGAAGTGCTCTGGAAGGAAAAAGTAGGCGTAGGGGCAGATGAACAATCTTTAAAACTGGTTCCAGCAATAGGTTATGGAAAAGTGCTGGCAGCGGATCGGGAAGGATTGGTGCAGGCCAGAAGTTTAACTACCGGTGATCTGCTTTGGGAAACTGAAACTGAAGTCAATTTCTCCAGTGGGCCGGGTCTGGGTGCTGGAATCGTAGTGTTGGGTTCCACTGATGCAGAAGTTGTTGCCTTGAACATTGAAACCGGAGAAGTACTATGGAAGGCCAAGGTATCCAGCGAAGTGCTTTCGATCCCGGTTATTGCCAATAATATTGTGGTGGTTCGTACCACGGACGGCGCAATGATAGCTCTTGATGAAAAAACCGGCGGCAAGCGCTGGAGTTACGAGCGTAGCGTACCAGCGCTAAGTATACGAGGAACAGGTTCGCCAATTATTGTTGAGGGTAACGTGATTGCCGGCTACGATAATGGAAAGTTACTTGCGTTGCGATTATCTGATGGCAAGTATGTTTGGGAAAGCAGTTTGGCTATTCCAACGGGACGCTCTGAAATTGAAAGGCTGGTGGATCTGGATGTTGATCCTATCGCGATTAACGGTGTGATTTATATTGCCGGCTATCGCGGTGGTGTAGGCGCTGTCTCAGAATCGGATGGTGATGTGTTGTGGCGTAACGAAGCCGTTTCTTCCTATTCGGGTTTGAGCAATGATTACCAGTATTTATATTTAACTGACCCGGAAAGTCATGTTTTTCAATTAGATCAGCGTAGTGGCTCGTCCTTGTGGAAGCAAAAGGATTTGCATGAAAGAAAACTAACAGCCCCCGTAGCTTATCAGAATTATGTTGTTGCGGGTGATTTTGAGGGTTATGTGCATTGGTTTAGTACTAGTGATGGCAGGCAGCTTGGTCGTGTACAAGTGACTGATGGTCCAATTGATGCTAGGCCTATCGTGGCAGATAATGTTGTTTATGTGTATGCAAAAGACGGCACACTTGCCGCTCTAACAATCCGGTAAAAATATGTTACCTGTAATAGCCCTGGTGGGGCGACCTAATGTTGGCAAGTCCACATTATTCAATTATTTAACACGTAGCCGTGACGCCTTGGTTGCTGATTTTTCTGGATTAACCAGAGACAGGCAATATGGCCGGGTAAAGCTGGGGCATCGCCCTTGTCTGGTTGTTGACACCGGCGGTATAGCCGACGACGCTGAAGGCATAGAAAGCTTTGCCAGAAAGCAGGTGCAGATTGCGCTGGAAGAAGCCGACATCGTGTTCTTTATGGTTGATGCGCGAGAAGGACTTAGCGCTTCCGATAAAGTTATCGCCGATACCCTTAGAAAACTCGATAAACCGGTAGTCCTGGTAACGAATAAGGTTGACGGTCTGGATGCCAATATTGCGGCATCAGATTTTTATGCATTGGCTCTGGGAGAGCCTGTACAAATTGCGGCCTCACATGGACGGGGCGTGCCCGAGCTGCTGGAAAAGGTAGATCAGCTGTTGCCGCCCGCTGATGAAGAAGTCGTCGATGAGAACAACAAAGGCATCGGCATCGCCGTGGTCGGAAGGCCGAATGTTGGCAAGTCAACGCTGGTTAACCGGTTGCTAGGTGAGGAGCGGGTTATCGTATTTGATGAGCCGGGCACGACGCGCGATAGTATCTATATTCCGTTTGAACGCAATGGCAAGATGTACACCCTGGTGGATACCGCCGGTATGCGCCGCAAATCCAAAGTGGATATGGCGATTGAAAAGTTCAGCGTCATTAAATCACTGCAGGCGATAGAAAAATCAAATGTAGTCATCTATTTAATAGATGCACGGGAAGGCGTCACAGATCAGGACGCGCATTTACTTGGGCTGGTGCTGGAAGCAGGACGTGCTTTGATTATCGGCCTGAACAAATGGGATGGCATCAGCGCGGATCAGAAAGAAACCATCAAGCGGCAACTGGATGTAAAGCTGTCATTTCTTGATTTTGCAGAGAAACATCCGATTTCAGCATTGCATGGCAGTGGTGTCGGCAAGCTATTCGATGTCGTTCAGGAATTGTACGAATCGGCAATGCTTGATATGACTACGCCGGTGTTAACAAGAATTCTGAAAGAAGCCACGACAGCGCATCAGCCCCCGATAGTGAATACACGGCGTATTAAACTAAAATATGCGCATCAGGGCGGACGGAATCCGCCCGTCGTAGTTATTCACGGGGTGCAAACGGACGTATTGCCGGAGTCGTATAAGCGATATTTAATGAACTATTATCGTGACAAGATGGGGTTGGTTGGGACACCTATACGCTTGGTGTTTAAGTCGCCAGTCAATCCGTTTCACGGCCAGAAAAACAAGCTGACTGAATGGCAAGTTAAAAAACGTGAACGCTTGATGAAGCGTGTGAAAAGCAAAAAGCAATAGTTCACGCTTGGTATCAAACAAATAAAATAGGGAGTAACTCATGGCTACAATCACATTTCAAGGCAAACCTTTGCACACCTGCGGTGAATTGCCCGCAATAGGCAGCACTGCGCCGGCATTTTCATTGGTGAGTCGTGCGTTAGTGGATGTTACTTTGGCAACTTATGCAGGTAAAAGAAAAGTCTTGAATATCGTGCCTAGCCTGGATACGCCAACCTGCGCGGCTTCAACGCGTAAATTCAACCAGAAAGCATCGCATCTGGACAATACTGTTGTTTTGGTTGTTTCTGCCGACCTGCCTTTTGCACAAAGCCGTTTCTGTGAGTCTGAAGGCTTAAAGGATGTAATTCCCCTGTCCACCTTCCGTTCCAGTTTCGCCAATGATTACGGCGTAAACATAGTTGATACCTTTTTGGCGGGCCTGACTGCCAGGGCAATTGTT
>JBAZTN010000071.1:0-13511 GCA_041661895.1 Methylobacter sp.
AACCACTGGCTAATCCGCCAAGCCCACCTAACTGGTAGCGTTCCGCGCCCGCCAGCAGTCCGGTGCCAAAACCGACCCAAGGCCCCCCAATCAAACCCGAGACTAAGATCATAGTGTCGCGAAAACCAACAATCGCTTGGTGGCCATCCAGTTTTGCAGGTATCTCTGCTAAGAGGTCTATTGAGGGCCAGCCTTTATGCGCATCAATGAGAATGCCGCTGTGGGTTCCTACAATTGCCAGCAAACCAAATACACAAATTGCCGGAACTCGATAACGCCATTTCAATACACCGCCATGCAAGGCCTGGCGCAACCATTCAAAGCGAATCGAAATAAAGGCGGCAACCACGACGACAAAAAGCCGCTGTACTAATTGCACGGTCTCATCAAACCAATGAAACAAAATCGGCAGGTCAGGAAAATCCATGGCTTATCCAAATATCAACTGAAGATTGAAGCTTATCTTAGCAAAGTTAGCGATGCTTAGCCTTGCCGTTCACCCTGAAAACTCAGGCTTTCACAGGATAAATTCGGGGAGTCGCTATTTTTGCGAAAGCTTTTTTGGGCATCCCTGCCCAACAAGCAGCAAAAAACACACGACCGCTAATGCCTGCGGCTGCCCCAGCCGTCCTGCGTCTCTCGTTCGCCACCCAACAAGGGGTGACTCACATCATCCCAATGACTCGACGCGATTTCGGAAAGCCTGCATTTTCACTCCGCACAAAACGCTGCGTAAAAACACATGCACTATCGCTTCTGGGGACTACTCGACTCCTGTCTCGCAGCGCCGGCCATTGGCCCTATCTCTATGGAAACTACTTTCGATTTGAAAATAATGGCACAGGGCATTTTCTATAAATTGATGGATGCCACCAATCGTTTGATTCTATTTTTTACAAAAAGAGGTTTTTATGTTTCATCTCACATTCATAGGAATTATTGCCTTAATCATTTTTTTCTTTATCCTTAGCAACAAAAAAACTAAAAAGCAAGTTAGATGCGAATATATTGAAAGCTATGATTTTCATACAGGTATACACAAAAAATTGGCACAAAAGCATCCTCAACTCACAGAAGAACAGCTTAATCTGGTGTTTACCGGCTTAAAACACTTTTTTCAAATATGCTGTGAAGAAAACAGACAGATGGTTGTAATGCCTTCTCAAGTTGTCGATGATGCCTGGCATGAGTTTATTCTCTTCACTGAATCTTATGGACAATTTTGCGACCATGCGTTTGGACGTTTTTTGCATCACACCCCGGCAGAAGCAATGGACAGCCCTACACAAGCTAAAGAAGGTCTTAAACGAGCTTGGCAATCAGCCTGCGCCATTGAACAGATAAACCCGAAAATCCCCACGAGCTTACCCTTGTTGTTTGCTATAGATGATTTATTAAAAATCGATAATGGCTTTATTTACCAATTGGACTGTTTTAAAGATGATGCCGGCAATGCGTATTGTGCCAGCCACATTGGAAGTTCCGTCCCTGGCTGCGGCAGCGGTGGTTGCGGTGGAGGCTGCGGCGGAGGCTGCGGCGGATGTTGAAAGTCATTATGGCTAACAGCAACTGCTCGGAACAAGAGAGCCATTTAGGGCTTTTTACGGAATGCCCTGATGCCAAGGGCATAACTGGGGAATCGGAGAAAACAGCGTCAAAATTGACCATGTGAAATCATTATTACATTGTTTTTTTTGATTACCCATAAAGAACAGCCAATGTTACAAAAATGTCTATACTGACAATACCGGCATATGAATGAGGGTGACGTCATGAAAAACAAAGTCCAATTTCAAAAAGGCTATAGCCTGAGTGAGTTCATGAAGAATTATGGAACTGAAGATCAGTGTCGAAAAGCCTTGTTTCAGTGGCGCTGGCCTCAAGGCTATGTTTGCCCTGAGTGCGGTGAGCAAAGCTACTGCACCCTGAAAACACGGGCGATTTATCAGTGCAATCGTTGTCATCATCAACATTCCCTCATTAGTGGCACCATTTTTTCTGCGACGAAGCTCTCGTTAACCACTTGGTTTCTCGCGATCCACTTGATCACACAGGCGAAAACCGGCATCTCAGCTCTTTCATTACGTCGCCAATTGGGTGTTACACCGCCTGAACCGTCAAACAGAAGCTGATGCAGGTGATGAAGGAACGCGATGATAGCAAGATGCTATCCGGCATTATCCAACTGGATGACGTGTATTGGGGCGGTGAACACCGGGGAGGTAATCGTGGTCGAGGCTCCCCCAACAAAACATCCTTTGTGGCGGCTGTGTCAGTCAACGAAAAGGGGCATCCTATCGCCATGAACATGAATGTAGTCAACGGATTCCGCTCCAAAGAAATCGCTCACTGGGCTAAGCGCCATCTTAGCGCCGATAGTTACGTGGTCTCGGACAGACTGGCCTGCTTTGCCGCTGTTACAAAAGCAGGATGCCAACACACCTACATCGTAACCGGTGGAGGCCCTGACTGTGTCTCACTGGAGGCCTTTACTTGGGTTAACACGATGATAGGCAATGTCAAAAGGTCGATTAACGGTGCGTATCACGCTATCAATCACAAACACCTTCCGCGCTATTTGGCAGAGTTTTGCTACCGCTTCAATCGGCGGTTTGTGCTTGAGGATATGTTACCCCGCCTATGTTACGTTGCGGCCAGAACGCCACCTACGCCTATGCGGTTGCTGAAAATGGCTGAGGTTTATGGGTAATCAAAATCATTTATAAACAAGAGCAACTCGGTCAAGCGTAAAAGAAAGCTCGGCTCCGCTGAATTAATTCGTTGCGATCAAAATCAGCGGACTTTCCGCCTGTTTTAAAGTTTTACTTTGTAAGTTATAGATATTAATCTAGGCTAGGTTGAATTTAACCAGACGGACACTTCTAAAAATCCAGTAACTGTCAGATTAGGTTTGAACTACTGTAAGTGAACGCGGCTTGCATTTTCGTGTATGCCCGCACTTTCAATTCAGCAGCTTCTACTTATAGTCCGCTGGTTCTAATGTCCAAGCTACATCGGGTTTCGTACCCACCATTACTGCTTACGCCTATGAAGTCATCGAAAAAAACATCGGCTGGCCTACCATATACGGGAATATCCTTGCCTTTCGTGCTGTTGGCCGTCGGCTTGCTCAGCGGTTGCCAGCATGAGCCTATTACTATAAACATTTTAGAGTTTCCGCCTACCATAGACTCCCCGCCGAACACGGTATATGTCCCGCCGGATGCGGTAAGCGAGTCGCAACCGAAACTTGCCGATACCGCCACCCGCGAGTTCGCCATCACCAAAGACCACAGCATCATTGGCGGTCTTGCCGTGATCAGTGCGAACGATGGCGACACCTTACCCGACATCGCCCGACATTTCGGCCTGGGCTATGACGAGATCACCCTCGCCAACCCCGGCATCGGCCCCTGGACACCTGAATCGGGCGCACGCGTGCTGCTGCCGTTGCAGTTCATACTGCCCGATACGCCGCGCAAAGGCATCGTGCTCAATTTGGCGAACATGCGGATGTTTTATTACCCTCCGAAACAGCAGGATGCCTTGTTTACCTATCCGCTCGGCATTGGCCGTGAAGGTTGGAACACCCCGTTAGGACAAACCACTATCGTCGCAAAATCAGTCAACCCGGCATGGACCGTCCCAGCATCCATCCGCCGCGAACACGCGGCAAAAGGCGACCAGCTGCCCGCCGTAGTGCCCCCCGGCCCCGACAATCCGCTCGGCAAGTATGCGCTAGCGCTAGGCTTTAGCCGCTACCTGATCCACGGCACCAACAAGCCTTACGGCGTCGGCATGCAGGTCAGCCACGGTTGTGTGCGGCTTTACCCCGAAGACATCGAAGTACTGTTCAAAAAAACGTCGGTCGGAATGCCGGTGCGGATTGTCCACCAGCCTTATATGGCGGCATGGGACGGAGACATGCTTTACCTAGAAGCCCATGAGCCGCTGCAAAAATGGGCTGGCCAGAAACAACGGCAGCAACAGTCTCTGTTGAAACAACTGCACCAAAGCGCCGCCGAAAAAGGTGCAGCCGTAGATTGGGAAAAAGTCGACCGCATCCTGCAACGCGCCGACGGCATCACCACCCCGATCCTGGTGGCCAGTCCGGATTTGCCGGAACTCGTCGCGCAAGCGCCGGAATTGGAACATCCCGAGCATTTCTACGGGGCGCCGCTGGTCCCGGAATTGACCGACGGCGACTGGGCTATTTTAGTAGCCGACCTCGACAACGAGGTGACGGCGCAAAAACTGGCGGCGATACTCAATCACCAAGGTCCGCCAATCCCGGCGCGAAAAGTTGAAAAAGACGGCTATTATCAAGTGATCGCCGGCCCCTTCAAAGACCAAAATGAAGCCGAATTAGTTGCACAGCGCATCAAAATGGATTTCGAGATTGATGCCAAGCTAGGGACGGTGACCATACCATAACCCATACGCATCAACTGAGTAAAAAGTGATCAAAACGATACGCGAAACCGGCGCCGACATGAAGACCAAATACAAGGAAACGGCGCACGTTGTCGCCGTTTTGCACTTTCACTTTCATGTCCGATTGGAACGGTTCGCAGGATGTTATCCCAGCCAGAAAATCACTGCCTTTAAGGCAACACTTGTAGGAGCGGCCTCCTGCCGCGACCGATACACGGTAGGCTCAGGCAACACCCGAGTGGTAGAAGAATACAACTGAATCCTCTCAAATGACTGCTTCTCGAAGGTACCCTTCCAAGCCATTCATAAAACAATTGCGACTGGCTCAATTTAGCCGATACCTGCCCCTTTTCTACCGCAATTTCTGTTTTAGCTCTGCCATGCACTTCTTCCGCACAAGCACCTGGATGCAAGTGGAGGTGTTGTTTGAACCGAGGTTTAGCAGATTAAAATGATCCTTTACCGACGAATCACGTTCGGATCTGAAGCGCATGATTATTAATTAATATCATCATCTGAAAAGGTTTTCATCGGGCAATCCCCATGATGTTATCCAAGTCTTTATTCATGGACTCACCCGATCGAGTTACTTGATAGCCGCCATTGCACGAATCTCGGACGGAGCGGTTTCGCCTAAATGACAGCTTCCAGAGCCTTAATCGCGATTTTCTTAAGTGACGATTTCGACTTACTCCCACCCGCCCTGCCTGATCCCGGATTTGTGCCTCCTACTTTTAAATTTGATGTTTTGATTTGCATGTCATTGCCTCAATGCTTTGTTGGTGTTTAGTCTAGCTGAGTGGCGATTTGATAACAAATTGCTAACAGAGCAAACAAGCTAACTTCACTGACTTTGTCACCACTCCAGGCAGCGTATGAAAAGTCTGTGTTGTTAGCGAAAAGTTCGAATGGCTATAAATGGCAAGTCTCAATCCGCCTTTTCCAGCTTCCTCATCTCGACCGGCGAAACTCTACCTTTCGAGGAAACCTTGTCGTACACCTCATCGAAGGCTTGCCGGCAATACGGCAAGCGCCCCCGCAAAAGGTCATAACCGGCATGATCGAACATCGTCCTGAAATCCTCTCTGCTCATGGAGGTTCTCGCATATAAGGCTTGGTAACCCCGATGTTCGATGACGAATTTTTCCAATAACGGCAGAGCGACAGCGTTATCGAACCCCTCTTTACCCGGCGTACCGTAGGCGCCGATATCCACATACAGTTCATCCACTGCGCCCTCTTCTGTCCTGAAAGGATGCACAAAGCCAGGCTGTCCGCCGTTATCCTTAATCGCCATTGGTGAAAGCCATAAGGGATATAAGCGAAAATGCTCGTCGAAATAGTTAATGGATTGCTTCAGATACCGGATCGGCATGAGCATGTCCTGAACTACATGAAATTTTTCCCTGAGCCGCTGGGTGGTTTGCGTTTCTGTGTATTTCAATAATTCGATTCGGGGAGGCAAAGCCCAGCCCAGTAATGCTCTGAAAATGGGATGATTTCCAAATGGAATGATTTCCTCCATGGCCCAGAAATAACCACGGGTGTGTCTGTGAAAATAATCACGCACCGGCAGATATTCGACACCTTCCTTCCTGTGCTTCAGGTAGCTTTGAACATGCTTATAAAACCAAGGCTTATACCATCGCCCGATGGCGTTCAAAGATCCATCCGAACCCACGGCATCTGCGAATTTGCCGACCATGATGACCGCTTGTTCACGGTTGTAAATCAGACCTTCCACGAAGTCGTTGTTTTCGGTATCGCGACTGGCTTGCTCGAAAACGCTGACCATATCGTCCAAGGTATAAACCGGCTGATAGTGGAGCCGGACATACTTTTTGACTGGAATAATTTTCAGCTCGGCAGCTACCAAAAAGCCTAACGTGCCATGACTCCATGGAATCTGATAAAAGAGATCGGAATTTTCCGAAGGGCTGCATTTGACCAGCTTCCCTTCCGCCGTCACAATCTCGAAAGATTCGCAAATATGCTGGAATAGCCCATATTTATGGCTGCTGGTTTCCACACCGAAGCCCATGATCAAACCGCCCACCGTCAAACTGTCCAGTTCCGGCACCACAGGCAGCGTCCAACCTTTAGATATGAGGCTGCGCGAAATCTGGCCCATGGTCGCCAGCGGTTCCAACCGGACGATTCCGCGCTGCTCATCGATTTCAAGTAAGTCGTACATGCCGACATCGATCTTGCGATGGGAAAGCTTGTATCTAGGCACCAGTTCGCTCATGGTTTTCCAGCCTGACCTGGCGGTGCAAAGTTTTTGTTCCGCGCCTTGATTTTTCCAGTCCACAATTTGCCGGATCACCGCTTCAACCCTGGCGTCATGTTTGGCTGGGGCGCTATTGAGACGAAAGGAAACCCAGTTACGTATACTGGCGTAAGCGCCATAGACGGCCGAAACAGGCAGGAGGAAAACGGTGGCGAATATTCCGCGAGAATGGGTTAATACATGTTCGAATAATTGCTCGAGTTTTGTCATTGGGTTTATCCTGAATTAATCGGTGAAGAGCCAATTTTCGATAAGTATTGGTAGTGCGCGCTATTCGATTTTATAAGTATCAGATATTCCTTCAACATCGAATAATCCAGGATGGAATGGCTGTATCAGGGCTCTATCTCTCATTAATCAATACATCATTATCTCATGATGTGGCTGTATCCTTGCACCAAAAAATTCCTGGATAATCGGGAATTATTGGAGATATTTTTATATTGTGAATTAAATATTCACATCCATGAACGCGCCAAATATACTATCTGTTCACAAACGCTTGACGCTTGGGGTCTCCCGATGCCACGAAAACTGAATCATGCCACTGCCGTCGCGGGGCTATTGGGCTTCATTCTTATCCTGCAGGGAATTCCCGCTTTTGCTGAACCGCCAGCGGTTGAGCAGATGTTGGACGTGTTGGGGATGGACAAGGAGCAGATTTCCGAACTGGCGCAAGGTCAGCCTGTCACTTATGCCTTAAGCGAGAGCAGAACCGACGAACTTGCCATGGGCATCGTCTGGTATCTGCCGGTTCCTTTGGCTAAGGTGGTCAAACAATTGCGGCAGAACAATCCGGATCCGCTAGACATTGATGTAACTGCGCACGGGTTGTTGACTAAGCATGGAGGCGCTGCTTCCTTGGCGTCTGTCATAATGTCCAGGGAAGAAGCCGAGGCTTTGTTGGATGCCGAGCCTGGCGACGAATTCAATCTGTCCGCCTCTGAGATCGACAGCTTCAAAACTCTCAAGCAAAAATCCCCTAAGGTCATCAAAGACGCGGTCTTACAACACTACCGGGAGATTCTGTTCCAGCGCTTTAAAGCCTATCGGCGCGGAGGAACAGTTGCAATAGCGCCTTATGCGCGGGAGGAGGGTCGGGATTCCAAGCCTTCCTTGGAACTGCGCCAGGCGACAAATTCAAGCGTCATCCTTTCGCATTACTTTCCAGCCTTACATAAGGCATGGCTAGACTACCCGAAAGCTTTGCCTCCCAGAGCTGACGAGGCGTTCCCTTGGGTAGAAAAAAAAGTGGAAGGCCGTCCGGCAATCATCCTCAGACACCGTATCAGTGTTGATTGGAACGGCGGACTCTTGGTGCTGACTCGGGAATTCTATGCGCCACATTCATACAATTCTAGCCAATGGATAACCGGCTGCCTACCGTATCATGATGGCACGGTAGTCTTTCAACAGGTGCACAGCTACACCGACCAAGTGGCGGGAACTGGCAGCGATGTAAAGCATCTAATCGGTCAGCAGTTGCTGAAAGAAAAAATGCTCAAGTCTTTTAAGCGCCTTTGCGGTATCTTGGGGCAATGCCATTGATTAGCGTGATCATGCCCTGACTTCACGGATACTCCACTAAGCAAGCGACTTTTTTAACTTCAAAAGCTTCCAGACTGGTATAGCCTAATTTGGAATGAAGCCTTTTGCGATTGTAATACATCATCCTTGTTGGCACGTTCCAATGCCTGTTCTTTAAACTGTGCTGTCTATTTTTTGCGGACGGGTAGGGTATTTGATGTTTTTTGGAGTTTCATTGTTTACCTCGGTTTTAGAGATTACTCTCTTAGCCAAGTGTGTCCGCTACATCGGGGGAAGATCAAATCGGCCTTTCTAACTTAAATTGCATTTCACTGGGCAATAAAAAACCCGCTAAGCCTTATGACTTGCAGGTTGCTGCGGGCTCTATCACAAAAGGCTCTGAATGCCGCGTTATTAAAGGTTTTTTAATTTTAGTTTTTTATATATACCGCCAAATATACCGCCACATGGTCAATGCTGCCCCTGTTTTTCATTACCATAGGCATGCCGTAAATATTTATCATTTTGAAATTTCTGCTTTAATCTGTTTTAGCAATAGCCTGATAATTCAATAGCACCCAATTTCCTGAACCCTCGCTCTAACCTCGCCTTTTTATATCATTTTTGCTCGTATTGTCTGCGTACTCAAGTCTGCGTATCGTTGCAACCTGTCATGCAACCAATCTTGTGTAATTAATGTGGTGATTATCGATAATCTCCTGCATGCCTTACCAGTATGTAATGATTGATGGCAAAAATACCTTTTGCCGGTCAATAGCGTTTCATGACATGATTAATCAATCAATGCGGAACTTCGGACTGCTTGGTCATCCTAATTCAGCCTATAACAATTAAAAGAATCGGCAAACCTATCCATGAACTGGCTAACAAACTGGCTATTCGGCAACCAAGCAGCTTCTGAACAGCCGACACCGCAACAAGACCTGCAAGCCCGTTATTTGCGTGACAGCCTGACTTTTGCCAAGCAACAGCTGAAAAACCGACTATCCGGCAACGAAACGCCCATCAAACAGACGACGGCAGCGCAACAAGACCCACAAGCCCGACATTTGCGTGATACCCTAGCCTTTGCCAAGCAACAACAGCAAGCATTGCGCCACAAACAGAATGAACATGAACGTTGGCAGCGACACTATGGATCACTGCACATTGACGAATTAAAAAAACTCAGCGGCACAGAGTTTGAAGATTACCTTGCCGAACTGTTTAAAAGCCACGGTTATCAAGTAGAAATGACCCCATCAACCGGCGACTATGGCGCAGACTTGATCCTGCATAAAGACCAGCAGCGTACCGCCGTTCAGGCCAAATGCTATACCGGTAGTGTCGGCGTAGCCGCCGTGCAAGAAGCGTTATCCGGCATGGCTTATTATAGCTGTCATCGCGCCTGGGTTGTCACCACCGGCAACTACACCGCCAATGCCGTCGAACTCGCCAGACAATCCAAGGTGCAACTGTTGGGCAGTGATGAACTCGGCAAACTCATCTTGCAGATGCAAAACCAAACAGCAAACTGACATGGCCGATCAACTACCGATTATTAGCGGAACCCGCGCCATCAATGCCACAGCTACAGCATCGACCAGTTTAATCGGTCGTGGATTGGCTGCTATTCAGAGTCGAAAGTTGGTCGCTCCAATCGAGATAGATGAAGAAAAATTACTTTCTTTGCTAGTCCGCATTATGGATATGGCTTTTAGAATGGGGCATCTAACATTCAAGGAAAATGCAACATATGTGCTTGGTCAAATCCGTAAAGAGTGTGGTAAGTCCGCTAATTTAATTACTATCGAGGATCTGCAAGCTAGCTATATCAGTATGAAAAAAGGTGCCGATTCAAAGAATGAATTTATAAAGATCAATTCTATTGAAGAATTATATTTTGATGGTGAGCCATTACAATTTGACCCAGCAATTTACAAATACGGCGTTATAGTAGCTGGAGCATACATCGAAGCTGGTGAAAGAAATTATACTGAACATACTCAAGCTATGATTACCGAGTTTGGTGAAGCTGTTCGGCCTTACTTACGCTCCATTTATGAGGGTGTTCGGTCTTTTCCTGAATTTGATAACTCCGGCATGGATGATTATCAATCAATTGAAAACACAATGGTGACTCCGGCAACTCACGTCAAAAAAGGGATGAACAAACAAAAGATATTGGAAGTGCTACAGCACATCAAGAAGAAATACTCGGAGGGTACACAGAAGCCGAACTCGCAGCAAGAGATCGAGAACAAAATCAATGAGACAAGCAAGCCGCCAAATCAACATGACTGAACAATTGCCGGTTATCAGCACGTTTCACAACGTCACTACTATAGAGAAAAAATTCACCAGTTTGATCGGTCGTGGTTTAAGCGCCATTCAGCGTAAGGAAACCGGCCTTGTACGGCCTGAACTGGATGTCCGCTATAGGCAGGCACGGGATATTTATAATTCAATACTCGATTGCTTTGCTGATGAATTTGATTTAGGGGAAATAGACCTCGCGCAAATTGGTCTTTTTGAAATACTCCAACAACTGACAGATGTTTTTACGGTATTTCAGCAATTGGCTAACGCGAGTTATGGCAAAGCTTATTTTCCACTTGCCAATATGTACTGGGGTGAACAAGGAATAAGCAGAAATATAGACAAAGCGGATTATTACAGTTGCATGGCGTTTGACTGGTGTAACACTAATCAGGAATTGAACGATCCAGAAATATGGGTTGATTTGGGCTGGATGTATTTTGACGGGCGCGGCGTAGAACAAAGCTATGAACAAGCTGTATTCTGGTATCGTAAAGCCGCCGAACAAGGTAATACGAATGCGCAATTTAAGCTAGGTAACGCGTACTTAGATGGCTGGGTAGAACATGATGACGAACTAGCCGCATTTTGGTTTCGCAAGGCCGCGGAAAAATGTAATGCAAGCGCGCAATATAATTTAGGATGTATGTACGGAGTCGGAGAAGGCGTAGAGCAAGACAATGAACAAGCAGCATTCTGGTACCGCAAGGCCGCCGAACAAGGCCATACCTACGCGCTAGCTCGTTTAGGCTGGTATTATGCTTTCACTGAAGGCGTAGAGCAAGACGACGAACAAGCATTATTCTGGTTACACAAGGCCGCTGAACAAGGTCATTCCAGAGCGGAAAATAGTTTAGATTGGGTGTACGCAAAAATTATTTGTAGGGAAGACTATCACAAATCGATACTGATGGAACGCTTTGGTGTCACTGATATTCAGGTCGAAACCATACTGGAATTAAAGTTAAGTCTTCAGGCTAAACTCGAAGAGATGAAACATCTTTTAGCAGGTCAACCTGATGACTGGTATCTGTTTATCAGTCATTCGCTGCGAGACAGGAGTCGAGTAGTCCCCAGAAGCGATAGTGCATGTGTTTTTACGCAGCGTTTTGTGCGGAGTGAAAATGCAGGCTTTCCGAAATCGCGTCGAGTCATTGGGATGATGTGAGCCACCCCTTGTTGGGTGGCGAACGAGAGACGCAGGACGGCTGGGGCAGCCGCAGGCATTAGCGGTCGTGTGTTTTTTGCTGCTTGTTGGGCAGGGATGCCCAAAAAAGCTTTCGCAAAAATAGCGACTCCCCGATTGGTTATGGATTCAAGGTTCAACTTAAAGAATTATTAAGTGAGAATAAGGCCGATAAACTGCTAATTACGCTATTTGATGATACCAGGGCATTAAAACCAGTGCCTATTCACCATGAAGCTGATTTGCTTGCAGTTGTGACCTTGCAAGGTCGTCTGCTGGTTTTTCCTGTGACTGAGTTACCCACCTTGGTGAATGAAAAAGATAATAAGCTGATCCAAATCCCGACAGCGGATCTGGGTACTGGATACGATTATGTGGTCGCGGCGGTGGCGCTGCCTGAAAGCGGCCAGTTAAAAATCATTGCCGCTGGTATAAATGGTACACGGAAGTTAACGCTTAGTGGTACAGATATTAAGCATTATTCCGGCAGTCGCGCCAAAAATGCCTTGAGCTTACCCAGAGGCTTTCAGCGGGTTGAGGGGTTGGAATGCAAATAATACAGACAGTTTTTATGGAGAGCTGTAAATTTATTGTAATCCTACTTAACGTAAAGCAAGCTGCCCTCTGGTATCGCAAGACCGCCGGACAAGGGGATGAAGCCGACCAAAAAAATCCCACAAAACGCGGTATCAACTGGAAGATTACATAATGCTACCCGAAGAACAAGAACTTAGCCGCCTGGAAAGCGAACAGGCAGCGCTGGAAGATCAGGTTGCCAACGCCGAATTGGCCCTGGAAACCATCAAGGTAGAAACCGCGCGGTTCCAGCATCAATACTACCAAACCGTTGCGCGGCTTTATGTGGAGCTGGATCGGTTGGTTGCGCAAATCGCCAGGGCAGCAGCAGGCTTTGACCTGGATGATGACGAAGCGCAAGCCCAGGCCGAAGCTGCCGAACGGCAGGCGCAACAGTCCGCCGAAGAAGCCGGTTTAACCGAGAAACAACCGCCGCCACCGCCGGAAATAACCCCGGAATTAAAGCAAGCCTTCCGGCAGGCCGCCAAGCTGATGCACCCAGATCGCGCCACCACCGATACCGAACGCGAACGCCGTAACGTGATAATGGCGCAGGTCAATGTCGCCTATGCGAAAGGCGAACAGGCGACTATCGAAAAACTGATGCTGGAGTTCGGCCAAGATCCTGAAGCTATTACCGGTGATGATATTGGCTCCCGTCTGGTTAAATTGTTTCGCCGCATCGCCCAATTACGCCGCAGATTGAGCGAAGCCGAACAAGAAATTGCCATCCAGACATCCGGTGAACTCTACGACTTAATGATTACCGTCACAGAAACCAATGCCGCAGGTGGTGATTCTTTAGGCGACTTGGCTCAACATATCATGCAGCAAATTTCTGAACGGAAAATTGAACTGGAAATGATCCGGCAACGTAGGGCTGCGGATGCTGATGCTGTTTTGAACTAATACAAATTCAGGCTGGATGGCGGGTTGATTAGCTGAATACCCATTTAAGGTTTCCGTTCTTGACTAACGAACTCGCCCTAGAGAGAACGTCTTCCAGTATTCTGGATCTTTCGCTGCTCTCGCTTGATATAAGGGAGCGGATGAGGAGGGTGTCCTGAATTTTGTGTAAACGGAGTTTGTTAATGGTTCGGCATTCGGTCGTCGAATTGAATACTAAACCGATTCAAAGCGGCTTTCCAGTCATGTAAAGGCATGGTCCATTTTTTACTG
>JBAZTN010000072.1:0-13369 GCA_041661895.1 Methylobacter sp.
ACGGTATCTGGCTGCCTGTTGGCGTAGGCACCAACACACGTTTCAAGGCATCCAGATTGTCACGTAGATCGCGCGGATAACGCAGATTAACCGGGTAACGCTCCAGTCCTTCCACGGTTTCGGTGATATTCATGCCGCCGATGGCGCTTTGGATGACGTCCTGCACATCACCGACGGTCAGGCCATAACGCGCCGCTGCTTCCCGATTGATGTCGAAATCCAGAAAATAGCCGCCCACCACCCGGTCGCCATACGCTGACAAGGTTTCCGGCAGGGTCTTCATCGCCTGCTCTATTTGCTCTGTCAATGCTTGCAAGACATTCAGGTCAGGCCCCGAAACCTTGATGCCCACCGGGGTTTTAATGCCAGTGGACAGCATGTCGATACGATTTTTAATCGGCATCGTCCAGGCATTGGCCATGCCGGGAAAATGAATGGCCGCATTCATTTCATCCATTAACTGCCTGGACGATTTATCAGGATCGGGCCACTCGCTTTTTGGCCTTAGCTGCACCGTCGTTTCCACCATCATCAGCGGGGCCGAATCGGTTGCCGTTTCCGCGCGGCCTACCTTGCCGAAAACCTGATGCACTTCCGGGAAGGTTTTCAGTATCTTGTCGGTTTGCTGCAACAGCTCCCGTGCCTTGGTAATGGATATACCGGGAAACGTCGTCGGCATATACAGAATGTCGCCTTCATCCAATGGCGGCATAAACTCGCTGCCGAGCTTTGACAGCGGATAGAGCGTTGATGCCATCAACAATGCGGCCAGCAGGACAGTCACGGCTTTCCAGCGCATTGCCAGCTTCAGAACCGGTGCATGAATAGCATGCAAGAAACGGTTAACGGGGTTGTCGTGTTCCGGAGTGATTTTCCCGCGTATAAAATACCCCATCAATACCGGCACTACGGTGATCGTCAATATCGCTGCCGCCGCCATCGCATAGGATTTTGTGAATGCCAGCGGGCTAAACAAACGGCCTTCCTGCGCCTGCATCGCAAAAATCGGTATAAACGATACGGTAATAATCAGCAGCGAAGAGAACAGTGCCGGCCCCACTTCCTGCGCCGCACTACCTACGGCTTGCCAGCGCTCCTCCCGGGTCAGTTCGGCCTGCTTTTCCTCGGCCGCTTCGGCAAGATGCTTGTGGGCATTTTCCACCATCACGATAGCCCCGTCGACCATATCGCCTATGGCAATGGCAATGCCGCCCAGGGACATGATGTTGGCGTTAATGCCCTGCCATTTCATGACGATAAAAGCCATTAGAATACCCAGCGGCAAGGTAATGATGATGACCAGCGATGAACGCAGATGCAGCAAAAACAGCGCACTGACAATGCTGACTATAACCAGCTCCTGCGTCAGCGCCTCGGTCAGAGTATCCACGGCGCGTTCGATCAGGTTACCACGGTCATAAACCGGGACAATTTCAACGCCTTCCGGCAGGCCTTTTTTCAGCTCATCCAGTTTTTTCCTGACCCCCTCTATGGTCGCCAGCGCATTTTCACCAAAGCGCATGACAACGACACCGGCCGCGACCTCGCCTTCGCCATTCAGCTCGACCAGCCCCCGGCGTAATTCCGGCCCTATCTGGATACGTGCGACATCCTGCAGCCGTATCGGCGTACCATTGGCATCGACACCCACCGGCACGGTTTTGAGGTCGGCTATCGATTTGATATAGCCCAAGCCTCTAACCATGTATTCGGTTTCGCCCAACTCAAGCAGGCGGCCTCCCACATCGTTATTGGAACGCTTGATAGCGGTGACAACGTTGGATAAGGGAATTTGATAGGCTTGCAGGGCATTGGGATCAACTTCCACCTGATACTGCTTGACATAACCTCCGACCGATGCGACTTCGGCTACGCCGGGAACGGTCTGCAACGGATAACGCAAGTACCAGTCCTGAATGGAGCGCAGTTGCGCAAGGTCATGCTTGCCAGCTTTATCGACCAGCGCGTATTCGTAAATCCAGCCGACGCCGGTGGCATCAGGACCTAATGTCGGTGAAATGCCCTGCGGCAACCGGCCTTTAACGTAATTGAGGTATTCCAGCACCCGCGATCGTGCCCAGTAAATGTCGGTGCCGTCTTCAAAAATGACGTAGACAAACGACAGGCCGAAGAAGGAGTACCCGCGCACCACTTTGGCATGCGGCACGGCCAGCATGGCGGTGGTCAGAGGATAGGTCACCTGGTCTTCAACCACCTGCGGCGCCTGGTCGGGATAATCAGTAAAGACAATAACCTGTACATCCGACAAATCAGGAATCGCATCCAAAGGCATGGTTTGATACGACCAAACTCCCGCTGTGATCAGAACCGCGGTCGCAAGCAACACGATAAAGCGATTCTGCAGCGAGCTGTCGATGATCCACTTAATCATGCTTGTGCCCGTCTTGCGGCGTGGCGGGCGACATCATTTTAGACGTCGCCTCGCGCAAATTGGATTCGGAATCGATCAGGAATTGAGCCGATGTCACGACCTGCTCGCCTTCTTCAAGGCCGTCCAATATAGCGATATAATCGTTAGAAGCAAGGCCCGTTCTGACCTTGCGTGGTTCAAACTTGCCCGCTCCCCGTGCAATAAAGACCTGGCTGCCGTCGCCTGAACGCACGATTGCCTCGGCAGGAATGACCAGCGCATCCTGCTGCGTTCTGGCCTGTATGGTGACTTCGGCAAACATATCGGGTTTTAGCAGCAGTTCGGCATTATCAAAGGTCAGGCGCACCTTGACTGTTCGGGTTTTCGCTTCAGCGTAAGGATAAATAAAAGCCAAGTGCCCCTTGAATATACGCCCCGGAACGCCGGCCAGCTGCATTTCAACCGGGTCGCCTTCTTTAACCCAGGGCAGTTCGTATTCGTAAATATCGGCATACACCCAGACTTTGGATAAATCGGCGATCATGAACAGTTCGGTTTCGGGCGTCACATATTGCCCCTCGCGGGCGCCAATGTTGATCACGATGCCGTCCGCCGGGGTATGAATATGCAGGTTTTTTTTGATGACATGGCTATCAGTCAGCTCATGCAGCTGGTGCGCCGGAACATCAAGCAGCTTCAGGCGCTCAAGGGAACTTTTGGCCAGCTCTTCAGCACCACGACGGATGTCTTCAATCGGGCTTTTTTCCAGCACTTTAAGATTGTTTAAGGCCAGAACATATTCCTGCTGACTGGCAACCAGTTGCGGTGAATAAATGCTCAGCAGATCGTCATTCTTTTTGACCCGTTGCCCTGTTTTATCGGCACGTAGCGTTTCAATCCAGCCTTCGGTTTTTGGATGCAGTCGGACGATACGCTCTTCATCATAGGATACGCGGCCAACGGCTCGTACCACATGTGAGAGTAAGGTCTTTTTTGCAGTAGCGGTGCGTACTCCCATATTTTGCATGGTAACCGCATCGATTCTAACGGAGCCTGCCGATCCTTCATCATCGGCATAGACCGGGACATAATCCATGCCCATGGCATCCTTTGCCGGAACGGGAGAGGTGACGGATGGATTCATGGGATTGCGATAAAACAAAGGTTGCCTGACAGGCGGCGCTTGAACTATCGGTTCATCTTTTTGTTGTTGGGCCAGCCAGTATCCGCCAGCCAGGCCTACAATCAGCATAAATGCGGCGGTTAATAAAAGTTGCTTATTCATAGATATCGTCCTCACCTACATCCGCGCTTAGTTGCGCCAGCGCTTGCTGGGCTTCTATGAAGGCTTTCCAGTATTGGGTTTCGTATTCGAACAGGGTGACCTGGCTGCGTACCAGATTAAGAAAATCGACCTTGTTGACCTGATAACCAGCCAGCATCGAGGCAACAGTTTGTCTTGCCTGCGGCACGATGCCGGTCTCAAACAACACCACCTGATCCTTCGCACGACGGTAATCGTTGTAGCCTTGCGAAATTTGTGCACGGACTGTGTTCCACTGGTCCTGCAAAGCGTATTTTTCCTGCATTAACTCGCTGGTACGCTGGTCAACCGCCTTGGCCTGTTTTTGGGCGGCGAAAATCGGTACATTCATGCTCACACCCAGACTCAGTAAATCCGAGCGCCTGGTGCCGTCCGGCATGTCATTGCGACCACCATAAGCTGCTTCGACATTGAAATCCGGCAGGACATCTTTTTTTGCCAGTTCCAGACGAGATTGTGCAGCATTTATCCCTTGCCGGTTACCCTCCAGTACCGCTCTCGATGTTTCTGCCTTTTGATAAAGCAGTGGTTCCTGCTTAATGGTCGGCAATTGCCTGTCAACCTTTTCCGGTAAACTTACCTCTTCGTTGGCCGGTTTATCCAACAGTGCATTCAGTTTCGCAACTGTATTGCGCCGCATCCCGGTAAGGGTTATCTTTTGATCCAGCAGTTTGGATAATTCAAGCTGGGCCAGCAAAACATCCTGCTGCAAACCCTCACCGACTTCATATTTGGTCCTGGCTATATCAACGAACTGCTGCAACAGGTTGTGATTGCTATCAACAATATTCAGCGCCCTATCCAGATAAAAAACCTGCCACCACAGGGTTTTGACGTCACTCAGCAAACGCAGGCGCAACTCATCGGCATTCAGCGTTGCCGCCTCCGCTTCATACATCGCCGCCTGCTCACGTAGCGCCAGTTTACCGGGGAACGGGATGGCTTGAGAAATACCAAAACCCAGTTGCGTCATGTCTTCCGGCCGGGTGCTAAAGCTATCAACCGGCAGACTCATGGCATTGAAACTGATTTGCGGATCGGGCAAGCTGCCTTCCTGCGACGGAATCGCAGCCATCGCCTTGGCTCGGGCCAGCATTTGCGCCAGATTAGGGTTATCGTGAACGACTTTTTGGGTTGCCGCATCAAGCGTTAATAGCGTTTGCTCTGTAGCGGTGGCCACGCTACAGGCAAAAAACAGTAGCGCCAGAAGATGCTTTAATCCGAAAAAAAATGGCATGGTCGTCCTCGCAAGTAAGTTACAGCATCGGCAAACAACAAGACTTCGCTAACCAATCGTTGGCCATCTTGATTAGTTGTGTTTTATGTCAAGCCAGACCCGACGACTGCAGCATATTATTAACCTGCCGAGAGTCAATTGCTAACTCCAAAAATCACACTAATTTTTTCAAAACCGTGCGAAGAATGCCGCCATCCCGATAATACTGGATTTCTATCGGGGTATCGATGCGGCTTATGGCCTTAAAGGTCGTAACGTTTCCATCAGGCGCGTTGGCTAAAACGTTAACTTGCTGTTGTGGTACCGATGCATCGGAAATATCGATAGCAAATGTTTCGGTCCCGCTTAATTTCAAGCTTTTAGCCGATTCACCGTTGATAAATTGCAACGGCAAAATACCCATGCCGATCAGGTTACTGCGGTGAATTCTTTCGTAACTTTCTGCGATAACCGCTTTTACACCCTGCATAAACGGGCCTTTCGCCGCCCAGTCCCTGGATGAACCGGAGCCGTATTCCTTACCGGCGAGGATGCACAGCGATATGCCAGCATCTTTATACTTCATCGCGGCATCAAAAAACGTCATCCGTTCACCAGTCGGATGATAGACCGTAACATTGCCTTCAACGCCCGGAACCAGCTGGTTTCGAATGCGAATATTAGCGAAGGTGCCTCGACTCATCACCTGATCGTTGCCCCGACGCGAACCGTAACTGTTCCAGTCTTTTTGTTCTATGCCTTTATCCAAAAGGTATAACGCGGCAGGAGAGCCGGGAGCGATTTGACCTGCCGGTGATATGTGATCGGTGGTAACAGAATCGCCGAACAAGGCTAATACCTGCATGCCGGCAAGAGGGCTTATCACCTCCCGGTCTGTTGTCAGCCCTTCGAAGAACGGCGGTTTTCTGATATAGGTCGAGTTCTCGTTCCATGCATACAATTCGGTACCGCTGACCTCAACCATCTGCCATGCCTTAGTGCCGGTAAAAACATCCGCATAACGCTCCCGGAACATATCCGGCGTTACAAACTGCCTGATTACTTCGGCCACTTCCCAGGGCGTAGGCCAAATGTCTTTCAGGTAAACCGGCTTGCCATCCCTGCCCTCGCCAAGCGGTTCACGGGTAATATCCAGCGCCGTTGATCCCGCTAACGCATAGGCGACGACCAGCGGCGGGGAGGCGAGATAGTTGGTCTTGGTCAGCGGGTGCACGCGGCCTTCAAAATTCCTGTTGCCGGACAGCACCGCTGAAACGACCAGATCGTTTTCCAGTATCGCTTTTTCAACAGATTCATCCAGCGGGCCGGAGTTGCCAATACAGGTGGTGCAGCCATAGCCCACCAGGTAGAAGCCAAGCTGTTCCAGAAAGCCAAGCAGCCCCGATTTTTTTAGATATTCCGTTACCACTAATGAACCGGGAGCCAGCGAGGTTTTGACATAGTTTTTAACCTTCAAGCCCCGCTCTACCGCTTTTTGGGCTACCAGACCTGCTGCCAGCATGACGGATGGATTACTGGTGTTGGTACAGGAAGTGATCGCTGCGATCACGACTGCGCCATGGGTGATTGTCTCATGCGCATCATTTTTCGACACGATGCCGCTGTGCTCCAGATCCTGCTCGGATAGCCCCATGCCCTTGATTCCTGTTGGTGCGGTCAGTGTTTGCCGGTAAGTCGGCCCTACCTGACTGAGGGAAATTCTGTCTTGTGGGCGCTTGGGGCCTGCAAGCGAGGGTTCAATGGTGCCGAGATCGACTTCCATGAGCTGAGTAAATTCGGGATCCGGCGTACTGTCGGTGCGGAACAGCCCCTGTTCCTTGGCATAACGCTCGGTTAGGTCGATCAGATCCGCATGACGCCCAGTGAGGCGCATATAGCTGAGGGTCTCATCGTCGATGGGAAAGAAACTCACCGTCGAACCTTGTTCAGGCGCCATATTACTGAGGGTGGCCCGGTCCGGAATACTCAGGTTTGTCAGCCCGGAACCATAAAACTCAACGAACTTCCCTACCACGCCAAAGTCCCTGCAAAGCTCTGTAATGCGCAGCACCAGATCCGTAGCAGTAACCCCTGGAGGCAATTCTCCGGTCAACTTAATGCCGACCACATCGGGAACCAGCATGTAGATAGGCTGATCCAGCATCACCGCTTCAGCCTCAATGCCGCCGACACCCCAACCAAGCACGCCCAGACCATTAATCATAGGCGTATGCGAATCAGTGCCGACGCAGCTGTCGGGATAACAGACGTTGTCCTTGTTACGGAAAACAACTTGCGCAAGGTATTCGAGGTTTACCTGATGAACAATGCCGGTAGAAGGAGGAACCACGCGGAGATTTTGAAACGCCGATTGCCCCCATTTAAGGAACTCATATCTTTCTGCATTTCTTTCAAATTCGACCGTTTCGTTCAGTAACAGGGCATTGGCCTTGCCGAAATAATCCACCTGCACCGAGTGATCAATAACCAGGTCGCAGGGAATCAAGGGATTAATCTTTTTCGGATCACCGCCCAGCTGCTTCATCGCATCCCGCATTGCGGCCAGATCCACGAGAGCCGGTACGCCGGTAAAATCCTGCAATATCACTCGGGCCGGTTTGAAAGGTATTTCATATCGGGTGCCTTGCGCCTGCCAGTTGGCGACGCTCAAGACATGCTCTTCCGTAATTATGTCGCCGTCACAGTTGCGCAATAAAGACTCTAGCAGGATTTTTATTGTGTGTGGCAGTCGTGAGACATTGACTGAGCCGAAAGTTTCAAGTCGGGACAAGGAATAATACGAAACCACGCCGATGCTATCGGCTTTTAGTTGCTGACGCGCGCCAAATGGATCGTAATTAATCATGATAGAAACCTCCCTGCTGAGCTCAAAAATATTGATAATCAGAAACAGCTTTAATCCGGATCTGTTGTTGCGTCAAGGTTTTTGATTCTATCTTGAGATGAGAACTTGGCAATCTCGACCAGCAAGAAGATTTCTATTCAAACAGGGAAAAAACAGTTATAGTCAAATCTCATTCATTCTGACCTAGGAGGCTATCATGGCTAACACCGGAATCGATAATGGCGCAGTGGTTAAGGTACTGAACAAAATTCTGGAAACAGAATTGGCTGGTGTTGTTCGTTACACTCATTATGCATTAATGGTCTATGGCTATAACCGTATCCCCATTGTTTCCTGGATGCGCGGTCAGGCGACTGAGTCTTTAAGTCATGCTAACGAAGCGGGTGAATTGATCACCCATCTGGACGGTCATCCTTCCCTGGGTATCGGCTCGCTACTTGAAACTCATCGTCACGATATTGGCGACATTCTGCGGGAGTCGCTGGATCATGAAGCGCTGGCATTATCTGCCTATAATGAGTTGCTGAAACTTGTTAACGGGCGGCACGTTATGCTTGAGGAATATGCCCGCCGCATGATTGCCCAAGAGGAAATGCATCTGGGAGATGTTCGCAAGATGCTAAAAAAGCCTAACGAATAATCTCAGCATATTGCCGGCATCCTGAAAACCGCAACCCTGCATTGGTTTTGCAAATAATGACAAAGAAGCCAGGCTATACCCGCACCGAAACCGACTCTTTCGGCCCTATACAAGTGCCCGCCGACAAATACTGGGGAGCGCAAACCCAGCGCTCCCTGATTAACTTCAAAATCGGCAATGAACGCCTGCCCCGCCCTTTGATCCGCGCGCTGGGTATCGTCAAGCGTTGCGCCGCATTATCAAATATCGCGCTGAATAACATCGATGAAAAAATAGGTTACGCCATAGCTGATGCGGCTCAGGAGGTTATTGACGGCAACATGGACGACAACTTTCCTCTCATAGTCTGGCAGACCGGCTCCGGCACCCAGTCCAACATGAACGTCAACGAAGTCATTTCCAATCTGGCTATCGAACGCCTCGGAGGCGCTATGGGAACTAAAACGCCGGTGCATCCGAACGATCACTGCAACCGCAGCCAGTCTTCAAATGATGCCTTTCCAACAGCCATGCATATCGGTACGGTCGAGCAGTTACACCACTTGTTGATCCCTTCGCTGCTGCATTTGCACCGCACGCTGTCCGACAAATCCCAGTCATGGAGTGAAATAATCAAGATTGGCCGAACCCACTTGCAGGATGCAACCCCGCTGACACTGGGGCAGGAGTTTTCCGGTTACGCCGCTCAGGTGCAACTGGGCATCGATCGGATTAACGACAGTCTTAAACGGCTGTATCCGCTGGCGCAAGGCGGCACTGCCGTGGGCACCGGCCTGAATTCGAAACCGGGTTTTGGGGATAAGTTTGCCGAAGAAGTCGCGAAATTTACCGGCCTTCCTTTTGTCTCTGCGGCCAATAAATTCGAGGCGCTGGCCGCGCATGATGCGATGGTGGAAATTTCCGGGGTGCTAAATACCATCGCGGTCAGCCTCAATAAAATAGCCAATGATATTCGTCTGTTGAGTTCAGGCCCGCGCTCGGGCATCGGTGAACTCTCGCTGCCTGAAAACGAACCCGGCTCTTCAATCATGCCGGGCAAGGTGAATCCGACCCAATGCGAAGCTATGACGATGGTGTGCGCGCAGGTCATGGGCAATCACACCACCGTCACCTTTGCCGGAGCGCAGGGACATTTGGAACTCAATGTTTTCAAGCCGGTCATTATTTATAACGTGCTCCAGTCGATCCGTCTTATCGGCGATGCGGCGATGAGTTTCACCGATCATTGCGTTGCAGGCATTGAGCCCAATACTGAGCATATTGCCGAGCTTATGGAAAATTCGCTGATGTTGGTAACCGCCCTTGCCCCGCGCATTGGTTACGACAATGCTGCAAAAATCGCAAAACTGGCCTTGAAAAATCGCAGCACGCTGCGTGCAGAAGCGGTCTCCGGTGGTTTTGTGACCGCAGAAGAATTCGATGATCTAATCCGGCCGGAAGAAATGATTTTTCCAAAATAAAGCCAAAAAGGAATACCATTAGGCACTTTTGATAAAAAATAAAGGAGAATAAACCATGCATGTAACATACGAACTGGCGGAACAGGCCATGGCTGCAGCAATTGCCGAGTCAAAAAAAATCGGTACGCAGATGTGTATCGCCGTAGTAGATTCCGGCGCTGACTTAAAGGCGTTCATGAGAATGGATAATGCCTGGGTAGGCAGCGTGGACATCGCCATCAAAAAAGCCAAAACAGCTTGTTTCTTCGCCATGAACACAGGACAAATCGGTCAGTTATCGCAACCGGGCGGTCCACTTTACGGGATTGAACATTCTAACGACGGGCTAATTACCTTTCCTGGCGGAGTTCCTATCGTTGACAAGGATGGCGTTCTCATCGGCGCTGTCGGGGTAAGCGGCAGCTCAGTAGAAAACGATCATCAAGTTGCCAAAGCAGGGGCTGAAGCAATCGGCGTTTCTGATTTGCCGGCGCACCCGTGGAGAACCTGAGCCCAGGATTATCTTCAGATTGTTCCGATAAAGAAACCATTTCATATGCAGGTTAGCCGATCGGCGAAGTCATTCATGTTTTAAAGACTTCGCCGACAGTAATCTACTCAATTTCCCGCTTCTTCAATCGGAGAAGCTATTCAAGCGCTATTTTCCCATCGATACAGTGACTAATGCCAACAGCAGGAACCTCCAAAGTCATTTTAACCTCCAGAGTCTCAGAACCGTTCAATTTTCCGGCTTCAACAGCTTTGAGAACAGCATGTTCGATTTCACGTTGTGATGTGACCCCAACAATTTTGAGATATTTTCTGATATCCATGTTAAATGTGTCTTCATTCATTTTGACCTCCTAAAGGCAAAGTAAACTGCATTTCATAAACAGGAGCGACGGAATTCAATGCTAGCCTAGAAGCTACCACCCTATTCAGGAGACCGTCAAGAAATTACTCAAACACTTAACAGGAACGATCAGTGAATGATTTATTAATAATTTTTATTGTTGGCCAATGATCTATCGATCATAAAACTGATCTACCAGGTTTTTAAACCAGAGCGGCCGGAAAATCATTACGTACAAAATCAATATTTCCAAAAGCGGCAAAGGTATTATGTGCAAAACAATCAACACCAGCAATACTATAAAAATAACGACAAATTTAGGAAGAAAAGAGTCTTTATTCATGATTGGATTCTCTGTTGGCTTATTCCGCTACATTAATTAGCTCATATGATGAACCGACGATAAGGAGCGCATCGACCTCGATTGTAGGCCCTCTCGTTGTTCAGCCCATTTATAGACCTATCAGGACTTGTTTTTAAAAAATGAGGTCATATACAAATCTAAATTGTCAGACCAGTATATTCAGTGGAAATGTCGGGCAACGGTAGAGCCGTTGCCCGAACCAGCCTGGTTCGCATATTCCGCCGAATATGCGCAGTCTTCCATGCGACGCTATACGCCATAGAGACCACTATGGCGCCTTATGGCCCTATAGAAACCCGATCATGTACGTGAAAAGTCAGAGATTTTGATATTTGATCGAGATGCCTGGGATTACCAGGGGGGGGACGGTGCAGGTGTCACTAGGACTTCCCGAATTGCGATCGAACCCCACCAAAAAGGCGTCTCCGGGTTGTTGGTCGTCAAACCCCTGGCCCGGGGTCAGGAGATATACCTTCTTATTCCCGACGTTCGGTGTGCTTGTTACGCTCAGGATGTTGGAACCGTTCTTCGCAGCTAAGCCGTCGGTAAGGTCTCCAGGGAAAATTATAGTCGGGAAGGGGTGACCCGGGCGAGTACGGCTCACGTAATTGGGCTCAAGAACGAATTCACAGTCCGTGCTCGCTGTATACCAAGATAAGGTGATTTTGATCGGAGTATCCGGCACGTAATCGCTGGGGATAACGAAGCCGAAGCTGAGAGTCGGCGTCCCAGCGTTAGGCAGGGATATTCCTCCTCCAAAAGGTCCCACTGGCTGACTCCCCGGAGCTGTGACATTGACCCCATAGGGATCAATGCTGAAGGTCCGGGCCGCTGAAGCGGGCTGGGCGATCGTGGCTGCCGCCAAAAAGCCGATCAGGGGAATCCAGGAGTTCACTTTAACGATTGATTTAACGCGATGTTTTGTTTTCATTGTCTTATCCTATAAATGATAACTTTAACAGTACTGCTTTATTTGATGTTTCTGATACATTCCTGAACTGGGAATAGATCTAACATCATCAATAAACTATTCTTGTCAACCTCAGTTGGCAAAAATAAGAATAACTTTCGTTTTTCTAAACTTTATAACTTACAAGTACGCATAAAAAACAGTATCCCGATAGCATTAGCTGATTGCCCTACCGTCAGAGATATCAGATCAGTTCGACATTGAGTTGAATGACCATTTTAGCCGCTGGCGCTCGTTTAGAGTTAACGTGAAGACGTGTAAAACTCCCCATCTAGCAACAGATCAAAATTCCCTCATCTATCCTTTTCCTGAGTGATAAAAATACAGTGTTTCGAACCAAACACAATACGTATGAATGCTTACATGCATTAACTCCAAAAATCACGACTTCGGTATTCCAAAGCCTGTTCACGTTTTTAAATATGTCAACAACGCATAGAGATTAACGTTCTCTCAATGGCCGGTTTTTACCCCGGCTGCGTCAAAACTTACAGATAAAAAAGATGGTGGAAATTTAGCTCAATTTTTCACTAAATACCCATCAGTACTGACGATTGCTTGTATTAATACAGCTGATTCATACAGATAAGCGGGGGGGGGAATTAAATTCTGAACGCTCACAACTGTGTTTTGACGCAGTCTG
The DNA here is from genome assembly GCA_041661895.1 of Methylobacter sp. Lineage (GTDB taxonomy): Bacteria > Pseudomonadota > Gammaproteobacteria > Methylococcales > Methylomonadaceae > Methylobacter_A. The sequence continues at coordinate 12,687 of JBAZTN010000072.1, forward strand.
GTCTGTACCGATTTGAGCTATTCAATCAACAGGCCGAAGCTAGGCCATTCCGGTCAGCCAGAACTGTTTTTAAAACATGATAACGGTTAACGATCAAAACATTAAACAGAGCGTAGCTGAATGTCTAATGTTTCTCAACGGCCTTACAGCGAAGTTCAACCGCCGCGGCAATAGGAGCGGTTGGCTTGATCGCCTTATTAGACCGACTGAAGGTGCTACGTGCTGATAAATGTTGGGTTGCCGAACAACAGGCAACCCAACTTACTCGGTAGATTACTCTACGAATTTAGCGCCGGCGCCAGAGAAAACGAATCGGTGACTCAATGCTTGGGGCCCTGCATTGATCTTGACAGAGATGCTGAGTCCTCTGGAAAAGGGGATCTTTTCGCCAAGGTTTAACTTCAAGTCTTGCCCTCCATTATAGTTCAATCCCGTGAATTCCTTCACCCTTGCCTCGCCGTTGTACACATGGATGTCCGAGACGAAGGCATCAGCACTGCCGGTAAAAAACCTGAGGCGGATTACTTGAGCTCCCAACGTGCCGCCGGCTTGCGTCGGTACAGTGAGGTGAATCCAATTCGCCGTATTAGGTGTTTAGTCCCAGAATTAACTGGTAATATTTATTCTAACCTTAAGGAGCAGAAGCCATGGGACAAGTATTACACGGAACAGCCACGACCACG
>JBAZTN010000073.1:0-13303 GCA_041661895.1 Methylobacter sp.
AATCCCCGCTAGCTTCTTTAAATATGGTAATAGCCTTACCCACTCTTCATCGCTTAACTCTATTCTGTTCATGCCATCCAAAACGGTAAATTCTACCTGATTGGTGAAACGTCAACAGAACCTAGCGACCACCATTTAATATTCGTTGCCAGTTTTTACAGGGTCTTCATATACTCAATCAGCTGATAGCGTTCATCATCAGTAAAATCTCGCCATTGACCATCTTCGCCACGGGTTTTGGTAAAGGTATTCCCTGAGTGCCCTTTATTACTATTTCCAGGAATTGGCACGCCCTTATCGTCAACCGTTTTAAATAAGAAGTGATTGCCATCTTGATTGGACTCAAAGCCTACTTTTTTGGGATCGAACACTTTGCTGCCTACGTAAAAAGAAGTTTCGCGCTCAGCATCTGGTAATAACGTCTGATATAAGTTGGCCATTGAACCATTATGCATATACGGGGCTGTCGCCCAAATCCCGTTTAAGGGCCTTGCTTTATAAGCAACGAGATTAGGAGGAGTTTCGTCATCAAGATGATAACCAGTCAATTCCAACATCTGCTTCTGGTCCAATGGCGGCTGAAACGCCGCTAATTGTTTACCGATGATTTTTTTGCCTGCTGCGGTCAATACTGCGCCTCTGGGTACTTTAGGATCATTACGGTATTTCTCTTCTATATAAGGACGCATTTGACCTGGGTCGACATTAAGAGCTGGATTAACAAAATTCATCGCCATCAGTGGGTCTGTACCAATTGCAGCCAATCCTGTCATGTATGTCTGAATGAATTGTATCCCCACTGTGTTCGGTTTCGTCATCGGAAATTGACCTTTGTCATCTCGAATACCATGACAGCTAACGCAGTTATTGGCATATAAAACTTTGCCTTTTTCTACTTTGTCTTGATCAATTGCAGGCAGTGGTGAACCCCATTTAGGCGAGTCTAGTTTCGCCATCAATTGCTCTAGATGATCCAGGTTGACAATCTTGGCAGAGGAATAAAAACGTTCGTTTTCATTATCAGTTTTCAGAATCGTATGAGCAAAGACGCCAGTGACTTCTCCGACATTTCGGCCAATATGATTACTCGCAGAACCGTTCCATTGCACCCAATCAAGCTGAGACGTATTCCATAAGAACGGATAACTGATCGGCGCATTGGCGGGTGTGTCGTTGCTTGGTATATCTAAGAGACTGGATGTGACACGATTTAGAATAGCACCAAACGCATCCAGTCGCCCATAACTGTCAAAAAGCGTACAAAATTTGCCAGTTTTGTGAGAAAAGAGTGTCCTAATTAAACAATAACCTTAGCTATCCTACTGTTTTTAAAATACTAAATGCCTGACTTGACTGAAAAGCGGGCGCTGAAAGTGGCAAATATTGGAAGCCGTTTTACACTCTAACCATCCCAGGATTGGATAATTGCGAATGTCTAATTTGTGGATTCCCGCATATTTTAATTTCGCTGTTCTATCGCCAACGACCATGGCCTGGCTTTTGTGGGTATCAACTTTCCCGCTCCATCCAGTTTGATATGAGCCAAACTGACCGCATCCAGGACATTGCCTCCTATCACATCAAGTTCGCCAGGCCGTTGTGCAACCACTAAATCACAGTGGTAAGCCCCACGCCTTAAATCGTTGTAGTTGTGAATTGACTGGATAAAAGCGTCACCTCGCGGTGCACAAATAATGTCTCCGGGCTTGGGAGCATAAGCGTTGATGGCATGACTTACCAATCTGTTTTCAGAATCAGCCGCCATCACATGTTGAATATAATCCCAATGCAAAACGGTAGAAGGCAAATCGCTTTCAGGCACTCCTGCACTCCGGGCTAGCCAGACAATAAAAGCGCCCGACCAGGGTCTGATTTCTCCTTCATACCCGATTATCGGTAAGTCTGTCACGGCATACCAATACATGAATATCCGGCTAAAAAAAGGCGGTAGCGTTTCATGGCCATGGTTTGCTTTATTCGGGTAAGTTACTACAGGCGGCTCAATATCATAATTGACTTCGGGCCGACCGAACAATTCCCATTCCTGGCGAGCAAGGTATAGCATTCGCTCTTTAACGTTAGGAATAACAAACGAGGGAGTGACATTGGCTGCAGCTGAAATGACAGGTGTTTGCTCCTGTTTTTGCAGAGCACAGCCAGTCAGAAGCAAAATAATGCCGAGAAACATATAAGGCATATTTAAATGATCTTTAAATCTAACACACTATGTGAGTTGAAACTGTCAATCTTTGCCGATTGACAATTGACCTATGGTTTAGTTTTGCAGCGTACTACACAACTGTAGATAAGTCGAACATGTTGGAATGGCTTTGAACCCCTTTTGTGATTAATTTTCTGGGTTTGATGAACAATGCTTTCGGCTATTCATGAGTAGGCTAAAACTCTGATGTTTCCTCAATTGACCAATAGCGTTTCGATGCCTCCCTGAACCCATTTTAGCTTTCGCGAAAAATCCTGGCGCACTGATTGGTTCAAGCCTGTCAGCATCTTTGGCTTGTTAAATTTCACGAGGTTTATCAGCAGTTCACTTAAGTTGGTCTTACTATTCAGCCTAGCGCCCCAGCCACCTGATGCTGGCAGCTTCGCCTGCACCGGTAGGCTACCGTTGAAGGAACAACGGGTCTCGCTACCTCTTGCAAGGTGAGACAATAACAGATGTGACTTCATGTCGCACGCATGGAAAATTTGCCAGTTTTGCCAGAAAAGAGCGTCAAAATTTACCAGCGGTCTTTGTCATTCTATTGTTATTAAAAAACCTACTGCCGTATTTAACTGTAAAAACCTACACAGATAATAGTAAGTTTTGGACGCATTTTTAATAAACCAAGTGCTTTTGAGCCAATCTGAATGAAGATATTACCCTCTAAAATGGGGGGTAGGTATTTAAGACTGTGGATGAGAGATTGTCTTTATGGTTTTTTACGTTTTTTAAGTCGTTGCAATAATTCTATGCCTTTTTTTCGTTGTGCCCGAATGATTTCCAATTCAGTTTGATATTGCTTTATTAAACAATCATCATCTGTTTGTAACCGGGTGTAGGCAATTTTCCGCTGTTTTGTCTTGAGTTTTATCAAGATTTTTTTTAACTCCTGAATATGTTGTCTTTTTTTGTGATTATCCGTGTCAAAAAAGGCCTTTAATTTGTGTAGAAACTGTTCTTTTTTCATGACTAGTGATTGACAGATAAAGAAGGTTTTTTGAGTATAACTGCGTTTAAATGCCCAAGTATTACTGCCTAAAAACAGTCTCTTACAATTCATTAATGAGTTTAAAGTAGTGCTTGATTTTATTTAACTACGGTTTACAAAGATTTTTCCCACTCTCCAGCATTAGTGGTTAAAAGATTAATTATGTATTACCGGTTGCGGTTTTAATTTCCATATATCCCGGTTGTATTCGCTGATGGTTCTATCGGTAGAGAATTTACCACTGTTCGCACAATTCAAAATGCTCATTTTGGTCCAGTGGTCTTTATCTCGATAAGCATCTTCAACCCGTTTCTGGGCATCCACAAAACTTCGAAAATCAGCAATTGTCATCCACGGGTCATACGAACTTTTTATGGCGTTGATCAGATCATCAAATATACCCGGTTCAAATTGATTAAAATGACCGGACTCCAGAAGATGCATGACCTGCTTCAAGTCTTCATCCTGGTCGATAATAGTGATCGGATCATAGTGCCCTCGCCTTGCTTCAATTTGCTCTTCCGTCAGACCAAACAGAAAAAAGTTTTCATCACCTACTTCTTCACGAATTTCAATGTTAGCGCCATCCAGAGTGCCGATAGTGATGGCCCCGTTCATCATCAGCTTCATATTGCCGGTACCTGATGCTTCTTTACCGGCAGTTGAAATTTGTTCGGAAAGATCAGCGCCAGGACAAATTTTTTCCATGGCTGAAACGCGATAATCCGGCAAGAATATCAAGGCTAATTTATCGCCTATAGCAGGGTCTGAATTAATGACCTGGGCAACATTATTAATCAGCTTGATGGTTTTTTTTGCCATACGATAACCGGGAGCAGCCTTGCCGCCGATCAGTACGCATCTTGCCACCCAGTTTTCAGTATCACCTTTTTTAATACGGTTATAGAGATAAATAACATGCAATACATTTAATAGTTGCCGCTTGTATTCATGAATGCGTTTGACTTGCACATCGAATAAGGCTTCAACATTAAGATCAATATCATGTTGCTGCTTTTTATAGTCAATCAGGCGCTGTTTGGCGGCTTGTTTGATTTCCCGCCAGCGTTCCCTGAATTTTGCATCTTCAGCGTAAGGTTCGAGTTTCTTTAATTGCGATAAGTCGGTCATCCATCTGTCACCTATGGTTTCCGTGATCAGTCTTGCCAGATCTGGATTACAGGCAGCAAGCCAGCGACGCGGAGACACGCCATTGGTTTTGTTGTTAAATTTATACGGCCATAAGGCGTAAAAGTTACTGAACAAGCCTTCTTGCAATAACTGGGAATGCAGCTTAGCGACCCCGTTCACGGAAAAGCTGCCCACTATGGCCAGATTGGCCATTCGCACTTGTTGCTCATCACCTTCTTCTATGATTGACATTCTGCGTAAGCGCCCGGTATCACCCGGCCAATGCGAGGAAGCTTCTGTTATGAAACGGGCATTGATTTCAAAAATAATGTCCATCAGTCTCGGTAATAACCGTTTCATTAAACTAACCGGCCACTTTTCCAGAGCTTCAGGCAACAGGGTATGGTTGGTGTAAGCCATTGTGCTTCGGGTAATACTCCATGCAGCATCCCAAGTTAAACCGTGAATATCCATTAACAAACGCATGAGTTCTGCAATCGCAATGCTCGGATGGGTATCGTTTAACTGGAAACAGCTTTTTTCAGCAAAATGACTAAAATCTTCGCCATGCAAACTTATCCAGTGTGCGGTCACATCCTGCAAACTGGCAGAAGCAAGAAAATATTGTTGCCGTAATCTCAGTTCTTTGCCATTTTCACTAGCATCATTGGGATACAGCACCATGGTGATATTTTCAGCAGTAATTTTTGCTGCGACTGATTCAGGATAATCCCCGGCATTAAACTCATCCAGGTTAAACTCTTCGGTAGCCACCGCCTTCCATAAGCGCAGAGAATTGACGGTTCCATTTTGATAGCCCGGCACCGGCGTATCAAAGGGTACTGCAAGTACATCGTGGGTATCTACCCAACAAAATCGCTGCCTGCCACTTGCATCAGTCTGCATTCTGGAACGGCCGCCAAATTTGATTCGGTGCGAATATTCCAGGCGTTCAATCTCCCAGGCATTACCATGGCGCAGCCAATGATCAGGTTTTTCAACCTGCTCGCCATTAACAATATTTTGGGTAAACATGCCATATTCGTAACGTAAACCGTAACCTATAACCGGTAGTTGCAAGGTAGCACAACTATCTATAATACAGGCAGCCAGGCGACCTAATCCGCCATTGCCCAGTCCTGCATCCGGTTCACTGTCTATCAACTCTTCAATTTCAATACCGAGATCGTACATGGCCTTGGTAGCGACATCGGTTACACCCAGGTTAAGCATGGCATTGCTTAAAGTGCGCCCCATCAGAAACTCCATGGACAGATAAAAAACCCGTCTACAGTTATTGTTTTTATAGGTGTGATGGGTGATTTTCCAGCGCTCCATCAAACGGTCGCGAATTCCCATAGATAAGGCTTCGCCCGCATAAAAAGGGGAGCGGCAGCGTTCATCCCTGCCTAGTAAATGAATGTAATATTGCTTGAAATCATCAATAAAATCCTCTTTTGTCATACCCAGTTCAGGGAGTTTAGTGATTGATAATTTTGGCTTGCTTGTAACAAATTTGTTAGCGGGCATTATCTAATCCTGAATGAAATTTGAATTTATTGCCTGAAAGGTTTGCGTTGTAAACACTGCAAATGGTTTCACCCGGTATTTCTGTTAGTACCAAGTTTCTTATTATATTTTTTATGGCTTTTCCTGGTTTTTGCTACATCAAAACGATTATTAGCCAATCTAATCAACGTCTCCTGAACTCCCAACTGTTTATCTTTAGGTCGCAACTGAATATATGTACCGTCAGCCTTCATTTCCCAAACACTGCGCTGATTGGTCAGCTGCACATTTAAAATTTGCCGCAAGACTGCCTGTAGTTCGGTTTTTTGCACAGGTGTGACCACTTCTACACGACTCTCCAGGTTACGTTTCATACAATCAGCCGAGCCAATAAAGTATTCTTCTTCACCACCGTTTTGAAAATAGAATATGCGGGAATGTTCTAAAAAACGTCCAACGATACTAATAACTCGAACGTTATCAGATAATCCAGTAATACCGGGCCTTAATCGGCAAGTATCACGAATAATAAGATCAATCTTTACGCCGACCTGAGCCGCTCTATAAAGTGCAGCTGTAATGTCTATATCTTCCAGGGCATTCATTTTAAACTGGATTAAACCGGACGAATTTGCAGTATGCTTACTGATTTCCCGCTCGATTTTCTCAAGGAGTTTTGCCTTTAACTGATTGGGGGCAATTAACAAATTTTGGTAGTTACGCTTGGGTACGAGGCCTGTAGTCAGGTAATTGAATAATTCAGTTAATTCTTCACCTATTTTTTTATCGCACGTCAGAATGCCCAGATCGGTATAAAGTCGCGCCGTTCCGGCATGATAATTACCCGTGCCGATATGCGCATAACGGCGCAGGCCGTTATAGTCCTGCCTGACCACGTAAATCACTTTACTGTGTGTTTTTAAGCCGACTACACCGTAAGTTACATGAATGCCAGCGCTCTCCATACGATGTGCCCATTTAATATTGGCCGATTCATCAAAACGAGCTTTCAACTCAACTACGACCGCAACCTGTTTACCATTTAACGCTGCATCAATCAGGTACTGCACTATCTTGGTGCCCGCTGAGGTTCTATAAAGCGTCATTTTAATCGCTTGCACATTCGGGTCTCGGCTGGCTTCTTTAACAAAACGCTCGACAGTAGTGACAAATGATTCATAGGGATGTTGCAATAAAATCGAGCCCTGTTCACGAATTGCGTGGAAAATATTCGGAACGCCAGCCAGTTTTGGGTGATCAGAGGGACGGTGAGGCGGATCGAGTAAATCTGGCCTGGCAATACCGGCAATCTGAAACAGATCAGTCATTGCCATGCGTTGATCGACTACAAAAACATCCTGCTCTTGATTAAGTCCCAGTTCAACCGCCAGCCTACCGCTTTGCAATTTTCCCATCGTTGGTGCAACTTCCAGACGAATTACCGGAGCAAATTTACGCTCGCGCAATTCTGATTCGATCATTTGCAAAAGGTCATCAGCCTGCTCTTCATCTTGCTCAGTTATAGCATTGCGCGTCACCCGAAACAGATCACAGAAAGCTATCTTCATGCCGGGAAAGAGCAAGTCGAGATTATTTGCAATCAAATCTTCCAGAGCAACATAAAGTTGTTCACCACCTACCTGGATAAAGCGCGGCACGCTGGAACTGACCGGCACTTTAATTCGTACCAGTGTCATATCATCAGCTTCAGCACCACAAACACCGGTCAGTAAATTCAGGGACAGGTTGGAGATAAACGGGAAAGGATGCGCCGGATCAATCGCCTGTGGCGTTACCAGCGGAAAAATGTTTTGAATATAGTGCTCTCGCATTGTTTGTTGCTGATCTTTAGAAAGCTCAAGATACGATAAAATGCGAATATTTTGTTGTCGGAGCAAGTCAATAACTTGAGTCAACAGTATTTGTTTTTTGGCTTCCAGTTCACGCACAACAGCATAACATTCGATAATTTGTTGCTGCGGACTGCGTCCATCTACACTTAACTCGCTAATCCCCGCGCCGACCTGTTGTTTAAGACCACCTATCCGTTTCATAAAAAATTCATCCAGATTGGAGCTAACAATGGCAATAAACTTAACCCGCTCCAATAATGGAGTCCGCTCATCTTCGGCTTCCCATAAAACCCGTTTATTAAAATCCAACCAGGTTAATTCACGATTGAGATACCATTCGGGAGCTGTAAGATCAAAAAGCTGAGCTTTAGACTTAGGGGTTAATCTTTGTTTTGTTTGGATGGTCATTTTTGTTAGTTAGTTATTTCCCGTTATTTGAATGGAGTTTTTAAGTAGTGTTAATCTAATAGCCCCGATTCACCACAGAGACACGGAGATCACAGAGGATTACCAGTGCAAAGCCCTCAAGCGGGAGAACTTTTTTCTTTGATGTTCGTGCATGCGGGTCATAACATTCACCAGCGCTTCTATAGCATCGAGTATATAGGGACCTTTATTCAGCATGACGCATTCCGCCCTGACAGCCATGGCCGCATCGGTAAATTCAGGCCTTGACCGGGTTCCTTTTTTGGCGATTGATTCAAGTACCTGGGTTGCCCAGATTACGGGAACATGAGCCGCTTCACATAACCAAAGGAGTTCTTCCTGAATTTCAGCGAGCCTGGCGCTGCCTAATTCCACGGCCAAATCACCTCTGGCAATCATGATACCGAGATTATGCCTGCCGATAGTTCCCAATATAATATCGGGAAGATTTTTTACCGCGCGATTGGTTTCGATTTTAGCGATAATAGGTAGTTCTGATGCATTCCGTTTTGCCAGTTCGGACATCAAATGCTCCATGTCTTCCAGCGTTTCTACAAATGAAAAACCGACCAAATCGGCATGCGCACATACAAAATCAAGATCGGTTAAATCTTTCTGAGTTAGTGGGGACAGATTAAGCTCGGCTTCCGGAAAATTAATCCCTTTGTCACTTTGTATACGCACGCCACTGGCTTTTGCCATTGTTACGCGTAACAGCGCACCCTGCCTGGTAACCGATTCAACTATCGCCCCCAGTTTTCCATCATCAATCCAGACCGGTTGACCTATTTTAAGTTTTTCAATTGCCGAAGACAGGGTACAACCAATTTGAGCCGAATGAATCAAGCCCCCGCTATCATCATATTCAGCTGGTCTACCATCGATATCACCGGTAGTTAACAGCAACAATTCGTTTTTAAAAACACGGATATCCAGAGGCTCGCCTGCAAATTCTCCCAAAGTAAACTGCTCAACTGATTCCCGTGCATCTGTCTTTTGAATCGCTGTAAGTGTTAATGTACAACCTGAAACAAGATAAGCCGCTTTTTCGCAACTCACCAACCAATCTGTATCAGAAAGCGCTTTTTCTACTTTCAAGCAACGCTGTCTTTTCCCGTTGTCAATAAACCCCAGAGCCATTCCTGGCGCAAGTTTCTTATGAAGAAGCGTGGGGATAGAAACGCTGAATAATGAACTATCAACTGAGGGGCTTTCAGAGTCGGTTGTTAAAATCAGATACCCTGGAGCAACGACCTTGCCCGTCCGGTCTTTTTGCACACGGATGTGATGAATCGAAGGTCCCAGAGCAATGGGGCCGGTGCGGATTTTGTGTCCCGCAAGATCCATAAGGATACGGCACGGACGGCCCATTTCCGTTTCTGCGCGACTGACATTTCTTATCATTCCCTGCCAGATATCAGGATCATCGTGTGCGCAATTGATACGGGCACAGGTCATGCCCTTTTCAAGTAAAGAACTTACCAGCGTATAATCCCAGGAGGCTTCGGTGGCCAGGGTCACCATAACATGCGCTCTAACGTGCTCATGAAAGGGTCCAAATAATTCAATAGTATGCTGCTCCAGCAACTGCTGACCCCGATTAAAGCCATATTCGCTGGGGTTTTTTTCACCCGTCAGATAGTGTTTGTCTGTTGCCCGTTTCAATACATCTATCAAAGAATCCAAAGTCGACAATACCGATGCCTCAGCTCTGCCCAGTGAAGATAAACCGGCCTGAGCCAAGCGATCCTGTAAATGGCGCAGATCAAACTGTCGCATGGCAAGATAGTGCGCAAGATTACAAGCGCTTTTAGAAAAATAACCGGAATAATAGTTGTGCTGGTATTTTTGCAGTCGCTGATTTGCATTGATTTCAATTTCTTGGCGCAGCTCGGCGACCTCGGAAAGAATTTGTTTCAGGACATCTTCGTAGTGATCTGGAGTGGCTTTTTTGGAGGCTACCATGTGCATGGATAATTGATTGTTAAAACACTATATTGTTATAAATCGAGATTACTTAAGAAATGTGACCGTTTGATGAAACAAAGGGGTTCTGTTTGCAAAACAACGTGGAAAAATTACCGGTTTTTCCAGAAAATAGCGTCAAAATTTACCAGTAACTATTTATATTTCATTGTTTTTATAACAAATACCGATTTACTTGACTGAAAAAACACAATAAAAATGGCAAATATTGGACTCTTTTTTCACTCTGAGTAACTGTTTGCGTCACACTGCCCTTTCCTGACCATCAACGTTGTGCACTCAAAAGTCCTGTTTTGCCAAATCTATACCTGCGCGTTTAATATGCATGCCGGACTCCTTCGCTAGTTTGTCTGATAAGTAACTTCCGCCGGAGATACGGTAGAGTCTAAAGTGAGGCATGAAGCTAAGAAGCCTTAGAATTAAGCTCTGCATCCAATTGCCCTATATCCAATTCATTTTCCCACTTGGCCGCAACCACGGTGGCAACACCGTTGCCGATAAGATTGGTCAGCGCGCGGGCTTCGGACATGAAGCGGTCGATGCCCAAGATAAGCGCAAGCCCTGCAACAGGAATGGTCGGGATGACCGAAAGCGTTGCCGCAAGAGTAATGAAGCCGCTGCCGGTCACACCGGCAGCGCCTTTTGAGGTGAGCAACAGCACACCGAGCAGAGTCAGTTCCTGCGTCAAGGTCAACGGTGTATTAGTGGCTTGCGCAACGAATATGGCGGCCATGGCAAGATAAATCGAGGTGCCGTCAAGATTGAATGAATACCCGGTCGGAATAACCAATCCGACTACAGACTTGGAGCAGCCCAGTTTTTCCAGTTTGGTCATGATGCGCGGCAGCACCGATTCTGAGGACGAGGTGCCCAGCACGATAAACAGCTCTTCCTTGATATAGACGATGAATTTGATGATGCTGAAACCCGCAAACCTGGCGATGGTTCCCAGTATCACGAAGATAAACAGCAGACAGGTAAGATAAAAGCTGCCCATTAAACTCGCCAGCGGCACCAGTGACGCAATACCGTATTTGCCGATAGTGAACGCCATGGCGCCAAAGGCTCCGATCGGGGCCAGCTTCATAAGAGTCTCCACGATGCCGAACAGTACGTGTGAAATCTTGTTGATGAACACAACCACTTCCGTGCCAGTCTCTTTCATCGCGGCCAGGGAAAAACCGAACAGCAATGAAAACAGCAATACCTGCAATATATCGCCCTTGGCAAAGGCATCGACTACGCTGGCAGGGATGATATTGAGCAGGAAATCGACTGTGTTCTGCACTTTCGTCACTGCAGTATAAGCGGTGAGACCCTTGGTATCCAGTTTACTTGCGTCAATATCCATGCCCGCACCGGGTTGAATGACATGCACCACCACCAGCCCGATGATTAGCGCCAGCGTGCTCACGACTTCAAAGTAAAGCAGAGCCTTAACACCGACACGGCCCACCTTGTCCAGTTCCCGCATTCCAGCAATCCCGGTTACCACGGTACAGAAGATGATCGGCGCAATGATCATCTTGATAAGCTTGATGAAACCGTCACCCAGAGGCTTCATTTCAACAGCGGTTTCCGGATAAAAATGACCCAGAAATATACCGAGAGTGATGGCTGTCAGGACTTGGAAATACAGATGCTGGTGGAGCTTTTTAGGTGCGTGAACGATTTGCACAGTTGACCTCCTGATTAATAAAACAAGAGATATAATACTTGCAAGGGAGGATAACCGTTAATCGATAAATTAGATTCAACTCATAAGTGCAATCGACACTTAGCGAAAAAAAGGTTAGCTGATATAGTTCCACGCTATTTTCAATCCGACCAAAGACGAGAAAGCGCATAATAAACTATAAACAATACATAAAGATTACCGGCCTCTAAATGACCGGTTTTGGCCCAGACTGATGACATGGACTCCTCTTTTTCCCGTTAATTTGCTTGGTGCATTATGACACCGTGAGGGTGGGGAGGAGTCCATGTCATCAGTCTGGGCCAGGAAGAGCCAGTCGCATGTTTGCAGTGAACGGCTGGTTAACTTTGAAAAGCGGTCATTCAGAGATATCTAGAGATGGGCCCCACATTCTCAAAGATGACGTTAGGACAAACCACAAGACTCAGTCATCAGGAATCTTGATCGTATGCGTCCGAATCGCGTTCTTCAAATTATGATAGCGACAGAATCTGCACCGATTCATTGAATCTCAACATTTAATAAGTGATGCTTGACAACAATTATTACGTGTATATACTCCTATATAACTCACCATCATAGACACTTCGATTAATAAACTCATGGATACCTCAGAAAACCTGCCTGATTTGCATTGTTGTCTTGATTGCACGGCATTCAATTTGCGGAAAGCGACCCGTGCAGTCAGCCAATTCTATGATGACATGTTGAGACCGGTAGGGATTAGGGGGACACAATATTCCCTATTAGTCGCCTTAAAACTTAAAGGTAAGGTACTGATTACCGAATTAGCAGAGCAAACCGTCATGGACAGGACGACGCTCACCCGTAACCTGGAAGTTATGGAAAAACAAGGACTGGTCGATGTTTCTCCAGGGGAAGATCGGCGCACACGAGTCGTGTCGATCACAGAACAAGGTTCAGAAATCTTGCTCAAGGCTTATCCATTGTGGTTGCAAGCACAAACTCAAATTGCTAACGCGATGCAAAGTGAACGTATGGGGCAATTAATGGCCGGTATTAGTGAGTTAATAGATATAACGAAGCAAGCTTAGATTTTTTTAATCATATATGTGTATATACATCTATTGGAGATGACAATGAACAGTAAACCAAAATTTGCCAACCTCGTGGTTATCATTACCGGCGCATCTAGCGGCATCGGAAAGGAAACTGCGCTCACCTTTGCCCGTGAAGGAGCCATTACAATTCTTTCGTCACGATCTAAGGATAAACTGGAATTGGTGGCTGATGAAGTCAGAAAATTTAATCCCAATGTGCGTGTTATACCGGTGGATGTTTCATCTCAAGCGCAAGTCCAAGCTTTAGTTAGTGCCGTTGTTGAAGAATTCGGTAGGGTAGATGTCCTAATTGTTTAGTCCCACAATCAAGTGATCTGGGGCAGTCGAAAAAATGTCCGGTTTTTGTAGAAACCATTGCCGGATAGCCTCAAAAGGCGGTATGCGTCCGATGGCACGTAGCTTGAGATTAAA
>JBAZTN010000074.1:0-13164 GCA_041661895.1 Methylobacter sp.
CCCGGAAGCCATCATCCTGAAAAATGATAATAGCCAGCGGCAACTGGAAGGTTTGAGCATGGAGTCCGAAATTGCCTACGGAAAACTTCCTGACCAAATCATCATTGAAGAAAATGGCGCTCAATTTAAAATCGACATTCTGGGGGGACAAAAAACCGGTTGGTTTTATGATCACCGTAGCAGTCGCGCCCAACTGGCTAGCATTGCAAAAAACCAGCGTGTGCTCGATTTATTTTCCTATACCGGAGCATGGGGCATTCCTGCTGCATTAGCCGGAGCTGCAGAAGTCACCTGCGTAGATGCATCAGAAGGCGCACTGGCATTGGCCGGTGAAAACGCGGCACTCAATCAGGTTCAGGATAAAATGCACTTTGTGCGCAGTGATGTATTTGAATTCCTCAAGCAAGCTCGTCTGGAAAACCAACTCTATGATATTATTGTATTGGATCCTCCCGCTTTAATTAAACGCAAAAAAGATTTTAAACAAGGCCACGAAGCTTATCGCCGCTTGAATCACCTCGCTCTGCAAGTGCTATCTAAAAACGGCATATTGGTCTCGGCATCCTGTTCCCATCACCTGAGCCGTGAAAATCTGCATGAGATTTTACGTTCATCAGGACGGCATATAGACCGCCATCTGGTGTTTTTTTCCAGCGGTGGACAGGGGCCCGACCACCCCATCGACCCGGCAGCACCTGAAACAGAATATTTAAAAACTTTCTTTTGTTCGGTATCATCAAGTTTATAGAATATGGGATATCTTTATGGCTATTGCAAAAGATAAAGAACCCTGTGTTCTTTGCGGTCAACCAGTTGAAATTACCGGATTTACTCTTACCACAAGTGACGGTATGCAGAAATTTTGCTGCGCCGGTTGTCTGAGTATTTACCAACTACTTAATCAAGACGCCACAAAACCAACCATAACACCTATAACAACTAAAAAATGAGGATATTTAAACAATGAAAGCCTGCGATTCCTGTTCCGGCCGCGTTGAAATTGGCAAAAACCATCAAAAAGTCCCTGTATTGCAAAGAGGCATCGGCATGATTTTGGTTTATCTGCCTATACTTACTCTTCCGTTTGTGTTTGCAAGCGCCTATATGACTTACTGGCACTTGCTCATGATGGGCGCCAAAAACCTCAAAACCTATGCCGATTTCCTGCCTGACCGGGCCAGCCATCGCTATACCTTAAAAAATCAAATCACCATGGAAGGTTCGTTCAAAGCCAGCACGTCCCAGTCAAAACTGTTCTGGATCCTAAACTGCACCTGGTACTGCCCTTACAGTGTTGCCCTGTTTGAATGGCATGCCTATATGGTCAAGATCGTTGAAAACTGGTGGTGTCCGTTCGGCCATGACAAAAAAGAAGGTTATGACAACGCCAAGATTGATAAGTCTTTCTGGCATATATATCCTGAAGATATTACCAAGCTGGAACAGGAAGACCGCGACAACCCGATCTGGAATGATGCTGGCGATAAACAATCTTGATGCATAGAGACTTTACCAGAGATGGCCTCTACTTTTTATGCAAATAGGCCCTTATCAACTAGGCAACAATCTGATTCTGGCCCCCATGGCCGGTATCAGTGACCGCCCGTTCAGGGAATTGTGCACACAGTTCGGCGCAGGTTTGGCGGTATCAGAAATGGTGGCGTCCAATCCGGCTTTACGCCGGCATAAAAGAACGCTGTTAAAAGCCGATCATAGCGGCGAAACCGGTATACGTTCTGTACAGATTCTGGGCACCGACCCCCAACAAATGGCTGATGCGGCAAAATTTAATGCCCAGCGTGGCGCCCAGATCATCGATATTAATATGGGCTGTCCGGCAAAAAAGGTGTGTTCAGTTGCAGCCGGCTCAGCGTTATTGAGAGATGAAGCGCTGGTAAAAAAAATACTGGATGCCGTCGTTAATGCCGTCGATATTCCGGTCACATTAAAAATACGTACCGGCTGGGATATGCAAAGCCGCAATGCAGTTGAAATAGCCCAAATAGCCGAAAATGCAGGCATTGCCGCCTTGACCATTCATGGCCGCACCCGCGCTTGCAAATTTGACGGCCAGGCCGAATATGAAACGCTTAAAAAGGTTAAACAATCGGTCGGCATCCCCGTTATCGCCAATGGCGACATTGACTCAGCTGAAAAAGCCAGTAAAGTGCTGCATTCAACCGGTGCGGATGCCATAATGATCGGCCGGGCTGCCCAAGGAAATCCATGGTTATTTAGCCAAATAAATCACTTTATCAACCACGGCAAACACCTTGAAAAACCAACAAATATAGTCATACACAGCACACTCATGAGCCATTTGGACAAACTATATAGTTTCTATGGAAATACAAGCGGTGTTAGAATGGCCCGTAAACATATAGCTTGGTATTTTAAGCATCTTGAGTTCATCGATCAGGATACCAAAAACCGCATAAACCAGGCACAAGTACCATCCCAACAAATAGCGCTGATTAATTCGGCGTTTAATCTTTTAACAACAGATAGCGCTGGATAACATGGAAGCATCTCAACAAAGGGCTGAAATTATTAACTTAGACAGCAAAAAAATAACTGCCATTCCTTTATCTGCGCATGTTAAACAGACAATAGAGCAATATTTTTCACATTTAAACGGTCATGATGCGGTAAATTTGCATGCAATAGTCATGAGCGAAGTTGAAAAACCTTTATTGCAAGCGACACTGGAACATTCTGGATATAACCAAACCAAGGCAGCCAAAGCGTTGGGCTTGAGTCGCAGCACCTTGCGCAAAAAACTGGAACTCTACGGCCTGTCCTGATTTACAACGAGGCTAGTTTTTAACCTTGTTAGCTTTAACCACCCTCTCAAACCACCTCTTTCTTTCTGAGATCTGCATGAACAAAAAAGTCACCCGCGCTCTGGTCAGCGTATCCGACAAATCCGGTATTGTGGATTTTTGTCGAGAACTCAATCAATTAGGCATCGAAATTCTGTCTACCGGCGGCACAGCCAAGACACTGGCTGAACATAACATTCCTGCGACTGAAGTTTCCGACTACACCGGTTTCCCTGAAATGATGGACGGCCGGGTTAAAACGTTGCACCCCAAAGTCCACGGCGGCATTTTGGCGCGTCGAGGCATAGACGATGCGGTAATGGCCACAAACGGAATCAAACCGATTGACATGGTGGTCGTCAACTTATATCCATTTGAACAAACCATCGCCAATCCGGACTGTGATTTAGAAACCGCTATTGAAAATATCGACATCGGCGGCCCTACCATGATTCGTGCTGCCGCCAAAAATCATGCGGCTGTCGCAGTGATCGTCGATCCGACCGATTACGCATCGGTTATTGCCGAACTAAAAAGCGGCGATAACAGCCTTTCTCATCAAACACGCTTTAATCTGGCGCTAAAGAGCTTTGAACATACGGCGCGTTACGATACGGCGATTGCAACTTATCTTGGCAACATTAACGGAACCCAGTTTCCAAAAACGCTGAATTTACAGTTTTATCACAACCAGACCATGCGTTATGGCGAAAACCCGCATCAAAACGCCGCGTTTTACCGGGAAAAAGCACCGGCGAACGGCACCATTGCGGCCGCCAGACAACTGCAAGGCAAGGAATTGTCTTACAACAATATTGCTGATGCCGACGCTGCACTGGAATGCGTCAAGTCATTTGACGACCAGCCCACCTGCGTTATTGTCAAGCATGCCAACCCCTGCGGCGTAGCGCAGGCAGGAAATCTGCTCGACGCTTACGACAAAGCTTATGCAACCGACCCGACCTCGGCATTTGGCGGCATTATCGCGTTTAACCGGGAACTGGATGAACAAACCGCTGCTGAAATCGTCAAGCGTCAATTTGTCGAAGTGATTATTGCGCCGTCCATCAGCCCAGCCGCGCAAACTGTTTTGGCTGAAAAACAAAATGTTCGCGTACTGGAATGCGGTCAATGGAGCAGTGTTAACCAGGCGTCCCTGGATTTTAAACGCGTTGCCGGAGGCTTGCTGGTTCAGGACAAAGATCTTGGCGAAATCACCGCTACCGACATCAAAATAGTCAGCAAACGCGCCCCGACCGAACAGGAAATGGCAGATTTGTTATTTGCCTGGAAAGTCGCCAAATTCGTCAAATCCAATGCGATTGTGTACTGCAAAAATAGTCAGACTATCGGCGTAGGTGCGGGACAAATGAGCCGGGTCTATTCAGCCAGAATCGCCGGCATCAAAGCCGCCGATGCGGGATTGGATGTGCCGGGTTCCGCGATGGCGTCCGACGCCTTTTTCCCGTTCAGGGATGGCATCGATTCCGCCGCCGAAGCGGGCATCACCGCAGTCATTCAACCCGGCGGCTCGATGCGGGATAATGAAGTCATTGCCGCAGCCGATGAACATAATATTGCGATGGTCTTTACCGGCATGCGTCATTTCAGGCATTAATTAAAAAGCATAAACTGTAGGGGCGACTTTAGTCGCCCTTTAATACACTGGGCGACTAAAGTCGCCCCTACAGAACACACGAGAATCACTATGAAAATCCTCATCGTCGGCAGCGGCGGCCGTGAACACGCCCTCGCCTGGAAAGCCAAACAATCTGCTAAAGTCGAAAAAGTTTTCGTCGCTCCCGGCAATGCAGGCACAGCGCTTGAGCCTTCTATTGAAAATATTGCTATTGCTGTCGAAGATATTTCCGCATTGCTGGCATTTGCCCAAAAAGAAGCTATCGACCTGACCATCATCGGCCCCGAAGTGCCTTTGGTACTGGGCATCGTTGACCGTTTTCAGGAAGCGGGTCTCAAGTGCTTTGGCCCCACGGCAAAAGCTGCTCAACTGGAAGGTTCCAAAACCTTTTGCAAGGATTTCATGATCCGCCACCACATTCCAACGGCGAAATATCAGTCCTTTACCGATAAGCAGCTAGCCGTAGCCTATATAAAGCAACAAGGCGCTCCTATCGTGGTCAAGGCCGATGGCCTGGCGTCAGGCAAAGGTGTGATCGTAGCGCAGACCGAACAGGAAGCGATAGCTGCTGTTGAGGATATGTTATCCGGCAATGTCTTTGGTGAAGCTGGCAATCGTGTCGTCGTCGAAGAATTTCTGCAAGGTGAAGAAGCCAGCTTTATAGTTATTGCTGACGGCAAACACGCCTTGCCTATGGCCACTTCTCAGGATCACAAAGCCCGTGATAATGGCGATAAAGGCCCTAACACTGGCGGCATGGGCGCTTATTCTCCCGCTCCCATCGTTACCCCTGAAATCCACCAACGCGTTATGCGGGAAGTCATCGAACCGACCTTGAAAGGCATGGCAGAAGACGGACTGCCCTATACCGGCTTTCTCTACGCCGGCTTGATGATTTCGTCTGATGGCTCGATTAAAGTACTGGAATACAACTGCCGCTTTGGTGACCCTGAAACACAGCCAATCATGATGCGTTTGAAGAGCGATCTGGTGGAACTCTGTGAGGCTGCACTGGCCCGAGAACTCGACAAAACCAGCAGTGACTGGGACGATCGTGCCGCATTAGGCGTGGTATTGGCGGCAGGCGGTTATCCCGATGCTTACCAAAAAGGCGCTGTTATTTCCGGTTTACCTACTGAAGAGCACGAGGACAGCAAAGTGTTTCATGCCGCCACTCAACAAATCGGCGACGATCTGGTTACGGCTGGCGGGCGGGTATTATGTGCCTGTGCCTTGGGTCATGATATTAAAGAGGCTCAAAGCAGAGCCTATGCGCTTGCCAACGATATCCACTGGGATAATGTCTATTACCGTACTGATATAGGCTTTAAGGCTATAAAAAACTAAAGTCATCGAATTTGCTGGGGCAACCGGCCGGTCGCCCTTTATGCCCTATTGGCACACCCTCTAGCCTTATCCCTTAATCTTTCGAAACGTCAAGTTGATCCGTGGCGTTTTCAGTTTTTTCGTTTTGGGCACTGCATGCATCCAGTGGTGCTGCAATGTGCCTGCCATCACCAGCAAATCGCCGTGACCAAGATTGATATCCAGCGTTTCCTTGCGCTTTTTATGATGCAACTTAAACAATCTCTCATCTCCCAGACTCAATGACGCAATCACAGGATTCAGTCCCAGCTCCTTTTCATCATCCGCATGACAGCCCATTGAGTCTTTACCATCACGGTATAAATTGGCCAATACGCTGTTAAAGCTGCACTGGCAATGCCCCTCTACTTTTGTCCTGATCGCCTGTAGTGCCGCAATCCACGGCATCGGCTGATGATTAACGCCTGAATAGCGATAACAAGCCTCAGCATCACCATACCAGCACATCAAGCGGGGAACCTTAACCCATTTTCCGAAAATAAAAATGGATTCTTCCTGCCAGGCCAGATCTGCCTGTAGCTGCGCAAACAGCAGATCAGCCTCCGGCTGTTGGTAAAACTGTTTAATCAGGTAAAGCTCACCATCAAAGGGAACGATATTTTTTTCATCAATACAATGCCGGTTTAGCTGTTGAAAGGAATTATATGCAATCACTACAGCCTCAATAACCGCAAATTCAATTCTTGCGCCCAACAAGCAACATGACATTTACACTACAAAAATAAGAACCTTCTGAGTCCGCCTGCTCAAGACCGGTCTGCCAGCGGTAAAGTTCCTCGCTGTTAATAACGCCCGCCTTAAGAGCTTCCTGTTCGATTCTTTCTGCCTGAGTTGCCTGGCGTGCCAAGGCATAATTGTGAGTAGCAACAGGAAACACCTCAAATGAAATATCAGCTAGGTTTTGTTGCTTGAATAAACGGTATAGTTTTCGTCCTGAGTAACCATTATGTAAAGAGGATTCGGCCAGAAAACGAGCCAGACGACGCTCAATATCGGCTTCATCGGAGTCTGTTGAGAGGCTGCCCCAGTCTGTATCCAAAACGACAATCCATCCACCTGGTTTTGTTACCCTGGTCATTTCAGATAAAGCTTGTGGGGGATTGGGTAAATGCTGAAACAACCGCTCACTACGGCAGGAATTGAAATAATTAGTTTCAAACGGCAGTGACACAGCATCAACACACTTATGTATTACCCATGTATTAACACCTGCTTGTTCAGCACGTTGCTCGGCTTCGGCAATCATAGCCTCATCGTAATCTGCGCCAATGACTTGCCCGTTTACACCAACCAATGGCGCCAAATGAATCGTATCACTACCCGGACCACAGCCCAAATCCAGCACCTTATGCTCAAGCTGAATTTGCATAAGAGCATAAGAGCGTTGCTTAATATGATTGAGCTGATTTCCAATCATATGGAGATATTTCGGGTCTACATAGCCTTTGGGTTGTGACATTTTTTATCCTTAATTACAGTTTGTTTGTCATATTGAGTTTGCATTCAAGAGCTTCAGCAATTGGAGCTTTGCGTCCACAAGGTAGCGAATGGCCTTACCCCTCATCAAGCTCTTTTTTCCCGGAGAGAAGTCATATTAAAACCGCAATGATTTCAACCAAGAAAAGCGCTGCCTAGCCGTTGTCAGGGATTTTGCCGAACCTGAACATTTTTAATGCCTTTCCACAAGATAGCACACGCTAGCATTAAGTTAAGTGGATTAGATTATGTGAGGCGGCTCTAGTCTGTCTCCCCCTACTTCATTCATTTCTTAATGACAATGCTCGGATAATAACAACTGCTCGAGGAGTGTAACTTAGCTTATCTATAGATAAAACCTGTACACCACTGACAACAAGTTTCAACGACAATCCATGAATTATATCTCAGCAAGCAAGACCTTGTTTTTGTTCATGAGTTTTCAGCTTGACATCTTTCTTTCCTGCTTAGACGTGTGATGAAACTCACTGCCTATACCTCCATAGCTTTTTATGCCGATAGAAACTATACTTCCTTCAACTTTCCCTGGAACGGAAACAGGCAGTGACTTTCTAATGACCTTTGATGCCGGTTTGCAACGTGCAAAATCCCCTCTCCAGGGTCTCCAAGCTATTCAAAATAATATTGAAATCAACCAATTATCACTTGTCACCCCTTATTAAATAAGAGACCAGCACTTGGCTAATAATATGATTGATGTTTTTAATGAATATTTTGAGATGGTACCGGCGATTTCCGATGAGCTTAAAAATGAGGTGTATAAACTGCGTTATCAAGTGTATTGCATTGAAAACAAATTTGAATCCCCCAG
The DNA here is from genome assembly GCA_041661895.1 of Methylobacter sp. Lineage (GTDB taxonomy): Bacteria > Pseudomonadota > Gammaproteobacteria > Methylococcales > Methylomonadaceae > Methylobacter_A. Next base: position 8,156 of record JBAZTN010000074.1, read on the forward strand.
TCAATTCCCTGATGAAATGGAATTCGACGACTTTGACCAGCATTCGGTACATTACCTGATTCGTCACCGCAGGTCTGGAGATTATGCCGCGACAGTTCGCCTTATCCTTCCTGATGCCAATAACCCGGAAAAATTATTTCCACTTGAACTATATTGTGAAATTGATAACGTTGCAGTGATACAGCCTATTAATCGAAAGCACTTGGGAGAAGTATCACGGCTTTGTGTATCGAAAGCGTTTAAAAAAAGAAAAAATGAAGCGAATACCTTAGCAGCTATCGGTTCTGATCGGCAGGATTATTTTTCACTAGACGAAAAACGGACTTTCCCCCTTATTAGTCTCGCTTTAATCGCTTGTACCGTTAAAGCAAGCTATGAAAACGATATTCACTATTCATATGGGACTATGGAGCCGCCGTGGTTCCGATTAGTATCAGCATTGGGCATCAATTTTATAAAAATTGGTCCATTAGTAGATTATCACGGAGAACGTTGGCCTGCTGTGGTAAAAGTTGCAGATATGCTTGATTGTGTAGCTAAAAAAAATCTGGATATATGGAATTTACTCACTAATAGAGGATATTTTTTGCAAACCGGGCCCATTATTGAGAAGCGAGCCCCTCCTGTGGCGCAATACAAAAGCCGTAGGACGAATTAAGTGAGTAATAAAAAGTTTCTTAACAAAATGAAAAAAACCATTTGTTCCCTTATTTACCACGAAGGACACGAAGAAACATATTACTTTGCGCTCTTCGTAGTGAAGCAAAAATGTTAAAAGACTTTTGAACAACTACTTAACAATAGTAATCCGCCGTTTGGATCATCGCATACCACAAGCTTTAGCCGCCCAGTCAGACATACACGTCAATCGATGAACTGCTAAATCCGACCCAAGATCCTCTTCTTCACTTAGGTAGCAGTGCTCCCTCATGAAAGTGCTTTTTTAAGGAATGAAAATAACAGACTTGAGCCTTTATATTTTAGTGGGAGCGGCTTTAGCCGCTCCCACGATAATTCCCTATGTCCAGATTATTTAGTTACCGTTCCTAAACCAACAGCATGCGAATGCATCAAAAGTTTACCGATGCTTCAAGATAAAAGCTTCTTCCCGGCATCGGCAGATTTTGAGGCAATTGGATAGCAGCCGGTTCATAATAATTTATATCGAACGCATTGCGTAAAGAGGCAGCGAGATTGAGTTGTCCGAACAGTTTTTTACCTCGTAGCGTGAAGTCGATAGTTTCGTAATCACTCAACTTCCGGTTATCGCCTGGTAAACCGGTTCTACCGCCTATCCAGTTAACCTGGGGCTGCAGTTGCCAGCTCGGCATAAACTGCCACTGAAAAGCAACATAAACATGATGTTCGGGCACCCCAGTCACCGGTTGATTGGTTTGTTCATTAGTTGCGTGTTGCCATGCGTAATTACCCATCACATTCCATTGTTCAGCGACTTGCCAGTTCCATTCCAGCTCGCTTCCATAGCCATTTTGATTGCCACTATTCTGATAGATATTTGTTAGTCTACTTGGGTCAGGCACTGCCGATATAAGATCGTTAATTTGATAATAATACACATTGACAGCGGTTCTCAGTGATGAATATGGCCGGTAATCCAAAACCCATTCATAAGTATTGATGGTTTCGGGATTTAAATTTTTATTGCCCAGCACTACCGGATTATTCTGAGTAAACTGTTCTGCAAAATTAGGCGCTCTAAATGCCTTTCCATATAAAAGCTTGCTGGTGATTTGTTCATTGATATCCCAAACCAGAGCAACACGTGGATTGACCGTTCCGCCAAAATCTGAATAATCGTCATAACGTACGCCTGCAGTCAACTGCCAATCGTTAGCGATTTGCCATTCATCCTGCGCTACCAAAGACCAGATGGTTCGATGCGCATCCGGCAAATAGACAAAAGGTGTACTCGTTACATTCGTTAAGGTGCCATCAACGACACTCTGACTGCCATCAATAACCCCAGGCCCGAAATTTTTTCTTTCATTTGGGCTGATTTGTTCATACCGAAAACCAGTGCTGAAGCGCAGTATATGATTACTCAGTCCTTTATAGACTGAGCTCAATTCAATTGAGGGAACCCTCTGTATTCGACCTATATTAGCATTGACTCCATTAGGAAATGAAACTAATGAACTGGAAGGGGAGAGATTAATATTGCCATTAGAACCTATGGGTAATAAAGCGTTATCAGGGAATAGCTGTGCTTGAACCTGAACATCAGTTTGCAGATAACTGGCATGAGCCATCAGTTCCCAGTTATCAAGCCAGTCTTCTGTGGAAAACCGCACATCGCCTAAATATTGTTCGCCATTGCCCTTGCCATTTGGATCCAATGCTCCAGCAGCGCCCGCACGGGTGCCTGCGTTAATTGAATTAAACGCCCAGAAACCAATATCCCAATGCTTGCGCTGTAGATTAAGATGTCCGTTGAGAGTTTCATAGCGTGTATTCAGTGGGCCTAGTGCATGAGAGGCATGCGTTCCAAACGCACTATCAAAGCTAGTTTGAGTATCGGCATTAACAATACGCCCATTATCGCCATTGGTATGCTGATATTGCAGACTGGTCGCAACATCCCAGCCTGCCCACTGAGCACCATACTGCCCCCATCCATTCTGAGTGCTATGATCACCAACACGAGCCCCCCAGGCCGTGCCGTTGATATCTTTGGCATTTTTTGTAATGATATTAATAACGCCCGCAAACGCATCCGCGCCATATAATGCAGAGCCCGGCCCACGGATAACCTCCACTCGCTGAATAGCTTCGACAGGCAACTCCGTACCTGTCATTAATGTGCCACTGAAAGGTTCGGTAATACGGGTGCCGTTTAATAGGATTAAAACCTGTGAGTTTTGCGTATTACGGATACCGCGGAAACTGTAATTATAATCATAGTTATCTTGCTGGAGACTTGCATGAACCCCAGGCACTGTTTCCAGAACCTCATGCAGTTGAGTAGCGCCCATGGATTTAATTTGCTCGGCGGTAATGACACTAGTCACTGCAGCAGACTGAAAAATCGGCTTTGGCGTTCCGGTGGCAATAGTAACGACAGGAATTTCGGCTAATTCAGCGGGCGACTTATCAAAAAAATCATCCACCTTGTTTTCAGCAATTGCAACACCTGAACTTATGTAGCTAATAGACAATAACCAGCTAATAGTTATGGCGAATTTAACGTTCATTTAGATGCAGCCAAAAAAGGTTTTATTAGCATAAGCTCATCCAGTGGCACGGGTTTGCCAATACCATAGCCTTGCGCATAATCCACGCCAAGCTCATTCAGCAAATTGAAGATTTGTTCATTTTCAACAAATTCGGCAATCGTCTTTTTGTCCATAACATGTCCAACTTCGTTAATTGATTTCACCATGGCAAAATCTACCTTATCATCCAGAATATCCTTAACGAACAAGCCATCAATTTTAAGATAATCAACTGGCAGGTTTTTTAGATAAGCAAAAGAAGATAAACCGCTACCAAAATCATCCAATGAAAACGAACAACCTCGTGATCTCAGCTCATTAATAAATTTGGTCGCATAGGATAAATTGGCAATGGCTGCTGTTTCCGTTACCTCAAAACAGATTTTATTTGCTGGAATTGCCCACTTGGAGAATTGTTCGAAAATAAACGCCAGCATGGCTTCATCAGACATCGACAGGCCGGATAAATTAACCGAACAAAGTGACAGCTTATCCAGAAAACCAGGTTTATTCGCTATCCATTCAAACAGATTAGTGATTACCCATCGATCCAGCTCAGACGCTAAATTATAACGTTCTGCCGCCGGTAGAAATGCACCTGGCGGGATAAGATGCCCATTATCATCCCGATAACGAACCAGCGTCTCAAAATGCACTCCTTCCTCATGACCAGCCAGAGGTACTATAAGCTGCCCGTAAAGACAAAACCGGTTTTGTTCCAGACCCTGCTGAATTTTTTCTACCCATTGCATTTCTCCCTGTCTCATGGCCAACTCTTCATCATCAGGATGAAACACATGCACGCGATTTCGACCATTATCTTTCGCCACATAACAAGCCGAATCGGCCTCTTTAAGCAGGTTGACTGCATTGCCACTAGAACCGTTTATAGGTGAAACACCAATACTCACCCCAATGGTAAAGCTTCTATCCTCCCAGGCAAAACGAAAATCTCTGACCAAATCGCGTAAATTTTCACAGGCTCGGAATGCCTCATTCAATGAGCAATTGCTCATCAACACCCCAAACTCATCGCCGCCCAGCCGGGCTACAAAATCATGCCGCCGCGAATGTTTTCTTAACAACTCACCCAACTGCCTGAGCAACTCATCACCTGCAAGATGTCCACAGGTATCGTTAACCACTTTAAATTGATCCAGATCCAGGTAACACAAAGCATGCTCTGAGTTGTCTGCATAAGCCAATGCTACCGCCTGCTTAATATAACTATCGAACTGACTGCGATTAGCCAGGCCTGTTAAGGCATCATGACTAGCCTGATAAGCAATTTTTTCACTTAACAAACGAGCTTCTGTTATATCTTCACCAACCAGTAATAAACTGCTTTGCTGGCTTTCATTTTCAACCAATCTCGCAGTTTCTCTAACCCAAATAATTCGTCCATTCTCACAAACCTGTCTAATTTCCTGCTTATGCACCAGCGAAGGAATGGTCAAACAACGTTCAACTAAATCATACATACTGGGCAAATCATCTGCATGAATAAAGTCAAAAATAGAACAATCCTGTAATTCTTCAACCGATAAACCTAAATGTTTAGCACCTGTATGGTTGACTGACAAAATATGACCATCTTCCTTTAGATTAAACACCATCGTCGGATTGCCATCATAAAGCGCCAGATAACGGTCTTTTGCCAGTGTCAAAGCCTGGTTTTGTGCATCCACTGTACTAATCAAGCCATTAAAGGCGTCAACCAGAACTCCCAGTTCATCGTTATTAACTTTAACGGCTCTCAACGAATAATTTTTTGTA
>JBAZTN010000075.1:0-13032 GCA_041661895.1 Methylobacter sp.
GATATTTTGGCGCAGGTTTTTTAATGAGGTAGCCCTGACACGGCGTCAAGTCATTACGGGAGGTTATGGCGCACAGCGTAGCAACGCGAAGTTGTGCGTCGTGGCGGACGGAGGACGAACGCGGGCCGCCGAAGGCAATAACCGCCAGGTCATTTTTCGCTGCTAAAATCGGATGGATCCCATTTTAGCAGCGAAAAATCCTGGCGCGCTGGTATTTTTCCAGTCTAAAGAAGAAATAAATAAAAACAATGTGATAATAATCTGTGCTGAAATGTTGAAGCTGTTTACTGGCAAAAGTACGGCGCTTTTAGTAGTACAGGGTCAGATCAAGTTTGAAGTATTACAGATTATATGTGCCCAAATTTGTGCCCATCGTGAGATGGGCATGTCATTAACCTATTGTTATATTAATAGTAATTAATGTTTTCTATATTTTGTATCGATTCTTACGTCCAGAAAGGACTAACGGAAAGATGTTTGAATATTGATCAAACAAGTTGGATGGGCAACAGATATTTAGAAGTGTTGGATTCAACTAAAGTTCCATACCAGGAAACTTGGAAGTATCCTGATATGGATGTATAGCGCTTAGATTAATCCTTTCAGATCATTAAAGCCTTTAATTGCATCTCTTAATTCTTGCTCAGCTTCTTGTAAAGATGAAGCTTTTGCATGTGCGCGTGCTGATTTCAACTTGCTGGTAACTTTTGAACGAGCTACGTCAACCTTATCATTAGCGTTGATTTCTTTGCTCATATCAGCTGCATCTTTAATAAGCTCAGCAACTTCTTCACCGCTTGAACCTTTGGTAATAGCCTCAAGTGCAACTTTTGATTTTTCAATAGATAAATCAATTGCTTCAACTGGCTTATAGGTAATTCTACCTGGATCAGATTCAGCTAATGCTGAAGTTGAAACAGCAGCCATAGAAGCTACAAATGATAAAGATAGTAAGATTTTTTTCAAGGTTTTCATTTTACCCAGTCCTCAAGTGTGGTTATTTTAGTGTTCAAGCATTACAACTATTAAAAATAATCGTAAACGGAAACAATTTTAACACATTTTTAAACTTTTCAACCAACTGTGGGAAAGTGAAAAGAGTGATTTTTATTTTTGAATTTAAAATCAGATTCAGTCACGTTGATAAACAATAATTGAATCTGACTTAACAGCTTTTTATTTGTGAGACGCGTCGTAAGTTACCTTCATTTCTTTAAAGGTAGCCAAAGTAGCTTTTAACGTTTCTTCTGCTGCTTGAGTATCACCACTTTCAACAGATTCACGAGCCACTTTCAATTTATCATTTGCTTTTTGACGCAGACGTTCAGTTGGCTCATAACGGAACTCTTTTTGTAGTTGGCGTGCATCGCCGATAACTTTGATAATTTCCGCTTTGTCGCCATTTTTATCGATTAAGCTAATTGCTTCTTCTATTTTAGAAATTGTGCCTTCAGCAGCTTCCCTAACTACGGCATTCTTATCTTTTTCTTCAGCGGCAAACGCAGAAGATGAAATTGCTGCCATAGACATAGCCATAACAAGAGAAACTACGATTTTTTTAAATACTTTCATTGTTTATTAAACCTTCGTTGTTGATTTTTATGTATTTAGGCATAACTATTAGAATGAGATTTTATGCAAAAATGCAAGAATTCAACATAATGAATGGCTAATACCGCGAGGCATTCTAGCACAGAAAAAATTATTTAAAATTTAATGAGAATAAAAATTATTCATCATCTCTTTTTACATCAATAACCATTTCTCCTGCATCATCTTCGGACACTATAAATAAAATTGGCGAACAGCAAACCGCACAATCTTCATAATATTTTTGCTCACCGGCCGATGTATCAACCAGGACATCGAGTGCTTCGCCGCAATAGGGGCAATAGATAATAATTTCTTCCGGATCGTGCATTATTGAACCATTCTGAGTAGAGCGTCCAGCCAAGACATGGGCAGGATACGTTTGATAAAAGCAAACAAATATGTTGGGAAAGTTACGTAATAACGTAATTTGGGTCGCTTGGCTTCAAGCGCGTGGATGACTTTTTCGACTACTGCTGTCGCAGGTAATGTAAAGGCTACGGCGGCGCCTTCTTTTTGCAAGCGGGCTTCCATGGCTTTATAGGTGGCTTTATGAAAACTGTGTGTGGAATTTATATTTTTTTTGTACAGTTCAAAAGCATTTTTTCTGAAGTTGCTTAAAATTGGCCCGGGCTCTATCAGTGAAATATGGATATTAGTGCCATACAGTTCTAAACGTAACGTATCGGCCAACCCTTCCAGAGCGAACTTACTGGCGTTATAAGCACCGCGATAAGACATGGCGACCAGACCTAACACCGAACTGTTATAGATAATACGGCCATAACCTTGTTTGCGCATCAGGGGAATTATTAGATTGGTGAGTTCATGAGTTCCAAACAGATTGGTTTCAAATTGAAAGCGCAATACATCACGGGTTAAATCCTCAACAGCACCTGGCTGACCAAAAGCGCCATTGTTAAATAGCGCATCAATTTTTCCGTTGGTTAAATCAATCGCATGTTTGACAGCTTGCTGGACACTTTCGCTATCAGCTAAATCCAGTTGCAATGTTGTGAATCCTTCTTGTGTTAACCGAGACACATCTTCCTGCTTTCTTGCTGTAGCAATAACATTATGACCGCGTTTTTTTAATTCAACGGCTGTGGCGTAACCAATACCGGTAGAACAACCTGTAATTAATATGGTTTTTGGTGGATTCATTTAGGTACCTACTTGGCTAATTACTGCTTGGTCGAACAGCCTGTTTTCGCTAAGTTGCTCTATTGTAGATAAAAATTAGATCGAAAAAGTATAAGTGAAAAAGCTATTACGCAGTTTTTTTGTTTTTATTAATAGTAACAAATTAAAAGAATTAAAAATCAATTACTATTATTAGATAGCTTTAAAGCTGTTGATAAGTTATTTTTCATTCATATAATCAATCGCTTGATACATATAATAAAGTGCGGTTAAGGTTATCCACATCTTGTGTATGAATTGTGGATAAGTGAAGGTTGAATGTTATCCACATAATTATCCACAACTTATTAAGAATAACTTAACAGGTTTGCTCTATGTTACCTCGGGCCATTACTGTATAAAATAGGTAACCTTTCGTTGAAAAGATGATTTGCAGATAATACATTTGTCAGATAAAAAACCGCCTATTGCATAATATGTAGGCTTTCGCACTGTGGATTTAAGATTAAACAACATCATCATGTCAGAACTAAACAGCAATAAAAATACCAATCAAGCAGCGTTAATGCGCTTGAAAAACTATATTAATCAGGAGATTATCGGCCAAGATGTTCTGGTTGAACGGATGCTGATCGGTTTATTGGCTGACGGTCATATCCTAGTTGAAGGCGCTCCGGGACTTGCCAAGACCCGAGCGATCAACGTTTTAAGCAAAGGCATACAAGGCGATTTTCATCGGGTGCAGTTCACGCCCGATTTGTTACCGGCGGATTTAACCGGCACTGAAATTTACCGTCCCCAGCAGGGTACGTTTGAATTTCAAAAAGGCCCTTTATTCCATAACCTGATATTGGCTGATGAGATCAACCGGTCTCCGGCGAAAGTGCAGGCGGCATTATTGGAGGCTATGGCCGAGCGGCAAATAACAGTCGGTCAGGCGACCTATCCGCTGCCGCAATTATTCATGGTAATGGCCACGCAAAACCCCATCGAGCAGGAAGGCACGTATCCGTTACCGGAAGCACAACTGGATCGATTTCTGCTGCATGTAAAAATTGATTATCCGAAAGCGGAGCATGAAAAAAGTATTCTGCATCTGGCCAGAGCAGAGGCACGTTCCGATTCGGTAAAAATAAGTGATAAGTTCGAGCCAATTGAGCAAAAAACCTTGTTTGCCGCACGTAATGAAGTGTTGGAGTTGCACATGGCTGAAGGTCTTGAAGAGTATTTGCTGCAAATCATTCTTGCAACCCGTAATCCTGCGGCCTATGGGCAGGATTTGGCATCCTGGCTGCAATATGGCGCAAGCCCCAGAGCCAGCATAGCGTTGGATCGCTGTTCCAGAGCCAAAGCCTGGCTGTCGCAACGGGATTTTGTAAGCCCTGAAGATATTCAGGATATGGCCTTTGATGTATTGCGGCATCGCTTGATTCTGTCTTACGAAGCCGAGGCAGAGGGCATCACTACCGATCATTTTATTAAAGAACTTATTGCCAGGATTGCTGTACCTTGATGTTGTTCGGTAAACAAACTGATCCTGTCAGTGCAGTAAGCAACGAGCTGATTTCAGTATCGTTAAAAACACTGATTGAACTGGCAAAACCTGCAGCAGGATTAAATCTGAAACATTCCGCTATACGTTCCAGTCAAAGCGGCGGTTATGTGTCGCGTTTTAAAGGTCGAGGCATGGAGTTTGAAGAAGCCAGGATTTATCAATCTGGCGATGACATCCGCAGCATCGACTGGCGGGTTACTGCGCGTACCGGGAAAACCCATACCAAGATTTTTCGTGAAGAACGCGAAAGGCCTGTATTTATTTCTGTGGATAACCGCCCTGCCATGCATTTTGCCACACGAGGTGTTTTTAAATCGGTACTGGCAGCCAAGCTTGCCGGTTTGCTGGCATGGACAGCCCAGAATCATGGGGACAGAATTGGTGGCCAGATATTTACAGGCAGTGTGTGCCGTGAATTAAAACCTCAAAATGGCAAGCATTCCGTATTGCGGTTTTTAAATGCGCTGGTCAATCCCGAAGAATTGGGTATTAATCAATTTACCCTGGAGCATGTGTTAGCTAGACTGGTTCAACATGCCCGACCGGGTAGCCTGGTTTATATCATCAGTGATTTTCGAGGAATCAATGATAAAGCTGAAACGCATCTGGCAAAGCTGTCTCAGCATTGTGAGATTGTGTTGATTTTTGTTTACGATCCTCTGGAAAGCAGCTTGCCGGCTAAAGGCCGCTACCGATTTACCGATGATGAACGCGATGTAGTTATAGATACCAGTGATGAGCAGCGGCTATTAAGTTATCAACAACACTTTACTCAACGGCAACAGCGAGTAGAGCAGATAGCGAAAAAAATGGGTCTGGCCTTTATTCAATGCAGCACGGCAGAAGATCCGATACAAAGTTTAAGACTCCTTTTAGGGCGCACGTAATGCAACCGACTCAGCTTCCTCTTAAAGACATACACTTACCGGACGCAATTAGTTGGTGGCCTCCGGCTACCGGTTGGTGGATTTTGGTGGTATTGATTCCATTGTTGATAGTTTTTTTTATCTGGTTTTATAAAAGACTTACCCGTAAGACTGCTATAAAAACCGCCAAAAAAATATTGGCAGAAATCAAACGGGATACTACGCGAGATAACAATCAGAAACTGTGTGCTTTATCCGTGCTAATTCGGCGCGTAGCCATCAGTTTGTCACCACGGACTGAAACCGCCGGTTTGATTGGGCGTGAATGGTTGGCATTTCTTGACAGTTCGGTAAAAGGCTCGCCGTTTAGTGAGGGAATCGGTCAACTTCTGGCTGATGCACCCTATCGAAAAACACCGGTTACTGAACTGGAAGTTTCACAATTAATCAGTCTGTGCGAAGACTGGCTTAAATCTCAAGCAAAGCTTCCGCTCCTGCTCACGCCCCTTACCTACATCCATGCAGGCAAAACAAAACGATGATTCATTTTGAATGGCCCTGGCTTTTAGCTGCTTTACCATTGCCTTTATTAATCCGCTGGCTGGTTCCGGCCAATGCGCCAGTTGATCAGGCGGCATTAAAAGTCCCGTTTCTAGATGACTTTTCCGATGCCGAAACCAGAGCAGTTTCACAAGATCAACGATGGCCGTTATTGTTGGCGGCCATTGCCTGGTTGCTGTTGGTGATCGCCTGTACCCGGCCGCAATGGCTGGGTGAGCCGATCGAACAGGCAGTCAGCGGTCGAGATCTGATGCTGGCGGTGGATTTATCCGGCAGTATGGAAGAACAGGATTTCTTCATTAACAAGCAACCCGTCGACAGGCTGACGGCAGCCAAAATGGTCGCCAGCGATTTTATCAATCGGCGCGTTGGAGACAGGGTGGGTTTGATTCTGTTCGGCACACAGGCTTATTTGCAAACACCGCTGACCTTTGATAGAAAAACGGTGATGACCTTGTTAAATGAATCAGCTATCGGTCTTGCCGGTGAGAATACCGCGATAGGCGATGCCATTGGTCTGGCGGTTAAGCGCCTTAAAGATCAACAGGCCAATAGCCGCGTTTTAGTGTTGATGACCGATGGCGCCAATACCGCCGGAGAAGTCTCACCGCTAAAAGCTGCTGAGTTGGCTGCGGCAAACCATTTAAAAATATATACCATCGGCATTGGCGCAGATGAAATGATCGTGCGCAGTTTTTTCGGCAACCGCAAGGTTAATCCATCTGTCGATCTGGATGAAAAAACCCTAAGAAAAATTGCTGAAAGTACAGGCGGCGATTATTACCGGGCCAGAAATACCGATGAACTGAATTATATCTATATGAGACTGGACGAGCTGGAACCCGTTGAAAAGGACAAACAATATTTCAGGCCTCGTAGCGAACTGTATTATTGGCCATTATCGCTGGCATTGGCTCTGGCGGCATTCATCGCTTTATCTAAAATAAAATTGTCATGAACCTAGCTGAATTTCATTTCATCAGGCCGTACTGGCTGCTGGCCGTTATACCTTATATGGTGATACTGGCCTTAATGCTCAGAAACAAACTCAACCAGGGTAATTGGTCGGCGGTATGCGATGCTGAGCTATTGCCGTATATATTGCAGGAAAAGGCGGTCAACCAAAGCCGCTGGCCGTTAACGACAGGCGCTATTACCGCTCTGCTGGTGATTATCGCCCTGGCAGGTCCAACCTGGAAACGGCTGCCCTCGCCGGTATTCAGAAATGATTCGGCGGTCGTGATTGCGCTGGATTTGTCCCGTTCCATGGATGCCGCCGATATCAAACCCAGCCGCCTGATCCGGGCCCGCTACAAAATTGACGATATCCTAAAACAGCGCAAAGACGGCCAGACCGCATTACTGGTGTATGCCGGTGACGCGTTTACCGTAACACCGCTCACTGATGACACCGAAACCATAGCCAGCCAGCTGGAAGCATTGAACACTGACATTATGCCCAGTCAGGGCAGCAATACGGCCTTGGTGCTGGAAAAAGCCGTGGAGCTGTTCAAGCAGGCAGGGCTGCAAAAAGGCCAGATATTGTTGGTCACCGATGGCATTGATGTGGATAAAACTCTGGCCACAGTTAAATCATTGGATAAATACAAGCTATCAATACTGGGTGTCGGTACGGACGATGGCGCACCGATAGCGCTTCCTGAGGGCGGGTTTCTCAAAGACGAGCAAGGCAATATTGTTGTGCCTAAATTGAATTCCCATGAGTTAACAAAACTGGCGCAGGCAGGAAAAGGCGCTTACCAAACCATAACGGCAAATGACGCGGATATTCAAACACTGTTGGCAGCCCTGGATAAGCCGGTGCAGCAGCAGGGCAAGGAAAATACTAACTTACTGCTGGAGCAGTGGGCGGACAAAGGCCCCTGGTTGCTGTTACTGGTTTTACCTTTAGCGGCGCTGAGTTTCAGAAAAGGCCTGTTATGTTTTTCCTTATTGCTGTTATTGCCGCTGCCTAAAAACAGTTACGCCTTTGACTGGCAGGATTTATGGCAGACCAAGGACCAGCAGGCACAACAGGCTTTTAAGAAGCAGGATTTTGCCAAAGCGGCGGAACAGTTTGAAAACCCTGACTGGAAAGCGGCGGCGCACTACAAGGCAGGCGAGTATGACAAGGCACTGGAAAACCTGAAAAACAGCAAGTCCGGCAACAGCGCTTACAATCAGGGCAATGCGCTGGCGCAAGCTGGCCAGTTGGAAGAGGCTTTAAAAGCCTACGAAAACGCCTTAGCCATTAATCCTAATGATGCTGATGCAAAATATAACAAGGACATCGTAGAAAAAGAACTGGAAAAACAAAAACAGGAGCAACAACAGCAGAATCAGCAAAAAGACGATAAGCAACAATCCAAAGACGATACCCAGCAAAACAAGGATGGCGAGCAATCAGAGCAATCCGACGAACAGAAAAAAGCAGAGGAAAAGCCTGAACAAAAACCGGAGCAGAAGCAGTCAGACAAACAACAGTCTGCTGATAGTCAGGAACAGCAAAACGAAGCTGAGGAAAAAAAGCCGGAAGAAGACAAGCCCCAGCAAGCCGAGCAGAGTAAGGATGAAGCCAAGGAGCAACCTCCACAACAAACTGAAGCAGCACCCGGCAACACCCAGCCAACGGATGAGCAAAAACAGGCTAACGAGCAATGGCTCAACAGAATTCCCGACGATCCGGCCGGCTTGCTAAAACGTAAGTTTAAATACCAATACGGGCAGCGTGGCCGTCAGTCAGATAGTAATGCCGAGGAGTGGTAGGGAGAATTAGCGGTAGTGACATCACAATAATAAGTTCAAGATCAGGTCGCTCGCGAACGCGATCCTGCGCCCCCAATTATGCCACCAATAACAAATACATTAATAATGTCATGGTTAATGTTACAGCCAACCAGAAGACCGTTCCAAATCAGGAGGGATGGTCATTTTTTTTTTGCGAACAGTTGGTTAGATTTAAAAGATTCTCCTGCGCCATTTGTGTCTCTATTTGTCCTTCCAGTACCAGGGAAAGCAGGAGAAAGCGACAAATTTGAAATTTATCCAAATACCTAAAAATCATACCTTAGTTCATGCTATTTAATTCCTGCGGTTTTATTCTTGTATTTCTTCCATTTGTTTTTTTCGGGTTTTATCTTATCGGGCGGTACAGTCACAATTTGGCTTCGCAGTGGCTGGCCGCAGCATCGCTGTTTTTTTATGGCTGGTGGGATGTGCGTTTTGTCGGGTTGCTGATCGGCTCCATTATGTTCAATTACGGAGCGGGGTTTTTGATAGGACACAGATACTCCAGCAAGCCAAAATTGCTGTTGACTTTCGCGATTGTTTCCAACCTGATTCTGCTGGGTTATTTTAAGTACGCCAATTTCTTTATTGAAAACCTGAATCAGCTGGCGGGTACAACATTGCCGCTTGGTGAAGTCCTTTTACCGCTGGGTATTTCCTTTTTTACCTTCACCCAGATTGCCTTTCTGGTGGATACTTATCAAGGTAAAGTGAAAGAATTTAATTTTGTTCACTACACCCTGTTTGTCACTTATTTTCCTCATTTGATTGCAGGTCCCGTGTTGCATCATAAGGAAATGATGCCCCAGTTTGCCAGGCTCAGCACATGTAACATTAACTGGGGAAACGTAGCTGTTGGCTTGACTATCTTCGTGCTCGGGCTCGCCAAAAAAGTGTTTATCGCCGATACGCTGGCAGATTTTTCCTCGCCGGTTTTTGATGCTGTTCACGCAGGCGGACAGCCTATGTTGTTTGAAGCCTGGATCGGGGCGCTGGCGTATACACTGCAGTTATATTTTGATTTTTCCGCTTATTCGGACATGGCGATTGGTTTGTCGTTAATGTTTAACGTGTGTTTGCCAATGAATTTCAACTCCCCGTACAAGGCTACCAGCATCATCGAATTCTGGCGGCGGTGGCACATGACCTTATCGCGTTTTTTGCGCGACTATCTGTACATTCCTCTGGGCGGCAATCGTAACGGTACAGCGCAGCGCTATTTGAATCTTATGATCACTATGCTGCTGGGCGGACTTTGGCATGGTGCGGGTTGGACATTTGTTGTATGGGGGAGTTTGCACGGGATTTACCTGATAGCCAATCATATCTGGCGTGAATTTAAACAGCGCATGGGTTGGGGGGACGGAGGAGCATGGTCAAATCTCGCTGCAGGCGCACTTACTTTTTTGGCGGTGGTCGTGGGCTGGGTGTTTTTTCGAGCGGAAAACCTTGCGACTGCCATTGATATAATAAGCGGTACGCTGGGTATGAATGGTTGGTCTTTTTCTCAAGATATGGGGGCAACAGCATTTGGCGCTTTTATGCAAAAATTTGATGTTCAGTTTATCGGAACAATGGCGCTGACTGGCCGGGATTTTGGCAAAGCAATTTGCTTGTTAATGTTGGGCTTTATACTGTGTTTTTATTTCCCCAATAGCTCCGAAATTACGAGGCGTTTACATCCTGCTCTGAACGATGGAGAAGCAACAATCAGCCTGACCGCCCGCATTCAAAATAAGATACTGAAATTGGTGAAGTGGCAAGCTACGAAAAGGCAAGGCGCAATCTATGGCGTGTTGTTTTTCGTATTATTGAGCTACCTGGCATCTGCAAATAAATCAGAATTTCTTTATTTCCAGTTTTGACCATGAAGTTTATTCAGTCATTTTTTATTTCAGCTTTTGTAGCGTCTGTTGTCTATTATTCTACGATTTTAACGCTGCTTGATGCGCCTGTTCCCGCAGAATATTGGGTTGGTGAAATGATTTTCATCAAGAAAGAATTAGTGAAGACGTATAGGGGAAAAAGTAAAATAATTGTTGCGGGCGGATCAAGTACTCTGTTTGGTATAGATGCTGATTATGCAAGCAAACAGTTGGGTATGTCTGTGATTAATTTCGGTTTACATGCGGGATTGAGGCTGGATAAAATCTTCAAGGAAGTGAGCACGGTGGTTGAGAGCGGCGACTTCCTGATCCTTACATTGGAACCTTATTATTATGACTGTAATACGCAATTCAGCGCATGGCAGGTTAATAATATAGTCGGCTGGGATCATGATGCCTGGAAAGACATGGGTTATCTGGAAAAGAGCCGGTTTATTTCATCGGTGTCGCCTACATTGTTCGCAAACATGTTGCTGGCGGATTTTGAAAAAAGATTTTACCCCTCTGCGGTTTCTGATAGATTGGCTACGACCAATCAAAAAATGGTGTTATCCAAATTTCATTCCCGCGTTATATCAAGCACTTTTGAATATTCGGCGTATCAGCTTGATCATTTGGGAGATATGCAGCAAGCAGCGGGCTCGCAGTTTTCCGGACAAAGTTTTGATGTAAGGGAGCCTTTGCATATCTGCGAAGGAACAAAAAATTACCTGATTGAATTTGTTAATGACATGAGAGAAAAGGGTGTGCGGGTGTATTTTGCAAACACCCCGTATATTAATTCGGACATTGATAGGGATGAGATAGAAAAAGGTGAATCAGGCTTTCTTGAAGAGTTGTCTTCAGTTGGAGTTATGATAGATCAACGAAAAGATGTGTTTTTCGATAGAAAATATTTTTTTAATACTGATTTACATTTAAACACTGAAGGTCGACGTCTTAGAACAAGCTCTTTTATAAAGGCTGTACGCAAGAACGTATTATCGCAATTACAAAAATGAGTAATGACGCACAAATGAGAAACTTAAACTTATTAATGATCAAATTGCATAATATGCAGCGGTGTTTTAGTCTGTTAGTACTGAGCATATTATTGTTACTTGCGCCACAGGCGGCATTCGCCGCACAAATTAATGTTACGGTTGATCGCAGTCCGGTCAGTCTTGATGAATCCTTTGAGATCATTTATACCGCTACAGAGTCGCCGGATAGCGCCCCTGATTTCAGCCCGCTGGAACAGGATTTCGAGATACTCAGTCAAAGCCAGAGCAGCAATTCGTCATGGATTAACGGAAAATCCAGCAAGACCATACAGTGGACGCTTAACGTCATGGCCAAACATCCCGGCAGCCTGATCATTCCGTCTGTGAAATTTGGTGATGACGTGAGCCAGACGGCAAGTATTCTGGTTACTCAAGGCGCCGCGAAACAAGCCGTCAATACAGAGGACGACTTGTTTCTGGAGGTCGAGGCGACACCGGAAAGCCCTTATGTGCAATCCCAGGTTCTCTATACCATGCGCTTATACAGAAGGGTTGATATTGCTCAGGCCAGTTTGAATGAACCAGAACTTGCCGATGCCGTGATTGAAAAACTGGGCGAAGACAGCAACTATAATACCCAGATCAATGGGTTGAATTATCTGGTTACCGAGCGCAAATATGCCGTGTTCCCGCAAAAAAGCGGTTCTGCAACCATCAAGCCGCTGGTACTAACGGCGGAAGTAGTGACTCATAGGCGTCCTACCTTTAATGGTTTTTTTAACTCTCAGCCGACCAGAACCAAAAAGGTATCATCCAAGTCGGTAACGCTGGAGGTAAAACCGGTGCCGGCAACTTTTACCGGGCAACATTGGCTATCGGCGGAACAGCTGGTTCTAAAGCAGGAATGGTCGGGCGATAGTCAGCAAATGAAAGTCGGGGAACCATTGACCAGAACCTTGACGTTACTGGCAAAAGGCACAACAGTCGGCCAGTTGCCTGAGTTAAATTCCGCTAAAATTGATGATCAGTTGAAAGCCTATCCGGATCAACCGGTATTGCAGGAACAGAAAAAAGCAGATGGCTTGATTGCTTTCAGGGAAGAAAAAATAGCGATGATTCCATCAAAATCAGGCAGCTATAAATTACCGGCAATAGAGGTTCCCTGGTTCAATACGCAAAGCCAAAAAATGGAAATCGCCACGATTCCTGAAACAACCATAACAGTGGTAGCGGTTGCAGGAACTCAGTCCGTCCCCCAAACCCCGGCTGTTACGGCGGTGGAGCAACCACAGAAAATAGAGGCAACCCCCATTACCCAGACACAACCAAACAGGTTATGGTTATGGGTTTCAGTGTTTTTGGCCTCGGGCTGGCTGGTAACGCTGATTTATTTTTTAACCAGGCACCCTGCCAAAAAGCCGGTTGTCGAAAACAAGGACAGGCATAAAGAAATACGGTTAGAAGATAGCGTTAAGGACCTAAAAAAAGCCTGTGCCAATAATGATGCGGTAGCCGCAAAAAATGCCTTGCTTGAATGGGGACGGCAAAAACTTATCGCCAGGGATGGTGTGTATGCCGCAAGCCAGTCAGGAACTGGCGCGACGAATGTAATTAGTCTGGGAACTATTGCAGCGCAAAGCGATGCAAGGTAAGGGATGAAA
>JBAZTN010000076.1:0-12960 GCA_041661895.1 Methylobacter sp.
ATACGCAATTATCAGTGAAGATGTAGCGGATAGTCTGGAGAAAAGAATGTCAGTGCGCCCTGCGCATATCAAGAGACTGCAAGAACTACAGGATGCCGGACGATTGATTTTAGCCGGTCCACACCCAGCCGTTGATAGCGATAATCCGGGTGAAGCAGGGTTTACCGGCAGCCTGGTGGTTGCCGAGTTTGACAGCTTGACAGCTGCCCAACTATGGGCGGACGCTGATCCCTATATCGATGCCGGAGTATATGCTAAGGTTACAGTTAAACCATTTAAAAAGGTCTTTCCACAATGACACCCGAATTAATTAAACGATTATTAATTGATGCCTTTAAACCGGCGTTATTGGAAATCATTGATAACAGTACGGCTCATGCCGGACATGCCGGCGCACGTAGCGGCGGCGGTCATTATCATGTCACCATCGTAGCTGAGGCTTTTGAAGGTAAATCTTTAGTTCAGCGCCATCAGCTTGTTTATCAAGCGCTGGGCGACATGATGAAACAACAAATTCATGCCTTAGGCATTAATGCCCTCTCACCAACCGAAGAAACTAAAGGAAGTTTGTAAATGAAAAAGAAAAAGAAATTCATACCTCTACTCGTTGCCGGTACAGCATTGTTGATTGCCGGTTGTAATCAAGACAAAACTGCTGCCACCAGTACTACTGCACCCGCTGTTTCAAAAGAAGATGCTGTTGCTGTCGTAAATGGTCAGTACATTGCCAAATCAACTCTTGCCGAGTTGGAAAGCGAAATTGCAGAGCGTAGTCATGGACAAACTTTTCCTAAAGAAAAATTGATTGATGAACTGGTTCAACGTGAATTGTTGATTCAGGATGCTCTTAAAAAGCAACTGGATAAATCACCTGAAGTTATCGATCAACTTGAAGACGCTAGAAAATCATTACTTTCACAAGCTGACCTGAAAGACTTCATGAAAGCCAACCCGGTAACTGATGCTGAAGTTAAAGCCGAATATGACAGAAAAGTCGCCGACGAAAAAGGAACTGAATATAAGGCGCGTCATATTCTGGTTAAAACTGAAGACGAAGCTAAAAAACTGATTGTTGAGTTAGGTAAAGGTGCTGATTTTGCCAAATTAGCCAACAAGTATTCTTTAGATGCTAAAGAAACTCAAAATGGTGGTGATTTAGGCTGGTTTGTTAAAAGTCAAATGGTTCCACCCTTCTCTGAAGCGGTTGTCGCTCTGGAAAAAGGCAAATACACTACTAAACCCGTTCAAACACAGTTTGGCTATCATGTGATTTTAAAAGAAGATACTCGTGCGTTAACACCACCGCCACTAGAAGCGGTAAAAGAGCAACTGATACCTTACTTGCAACGCCAAAAAGTCAAAACCATGCTAGAAGGCTTGCGTAAACAGGCACAAGTTGAAATTTTGGTTCCGTTGACTGACGAAAAACCTAAGGCTGAAGGAACTGCGGCGACACCTGCTGAAAATGCCCCAGCAGAGCAACCTGCTGCTACAGAATCAGCACCTGCTACAACTGAACAAGCAGCAGAACCTGCAAAAGCTGTTGAAGCTACAACTGAGAAAGCTGTAGAAGCAGTTGAAGAGTCAACTAAGAAAGGCGTAAAAGCAGTTGAAGAGACAACCGAGAAAGCTGTAGAAGCAGTAAAAGAAGTACCTACTGAAATTAAAAAATAATTTCTTTTACTTGAGTAGTAAAAGGGCGGTTTATCCGCCCTTTTTTATGTAATTTTTTCCAGATACTGCACTATAAACTGAACACTGCGATTTCCCCTGAATTCATTGATGTCCAGTTTGTAAGCCGCCTTAATGTGCCGCAGACCTAACCAGTTCTCCGGCTGATCAACATAAAAAGCAATAGCATCTATTAATAAATCACCGTAGGGTTTTCTCAGCACTAATTTTAGATGACGCTGCCCAACAATACGTGATTGAATAACGTCAAATACGCCGTCAAAAACAGGTTCCGGAAATTCCTGCCCCCAGGTACCGGCATTTTGTAATAAATCCGCGAATTCAATAGTCATTTCCGTTTCCGTCAACTCGCCATCAGAGTAAATTTTCTGATCCAGATCGACAATTGCCATACGCTTTCTTACCATCTCATCGAAAGCCAGGGCAAACGCTGGATAATCATGCATTTTCAAACTCATTCCTGCCGCCATCGCATGGCCGCCAAATTTACTCAGCAATTTAGGGTGTGCTGCGGCAATATCACTCAGTACATCACGAATATGAACACCCGGGATTGAACGCGCGGAACCTTTTATTTCATCTTTCCCAGATGGCGCAAAAGCAATAACAGGGCGGTGCAACTGATCTTTTATACGTGATGCCAAAATGCCTATAACACCCTGATGCCAGTTTGCATCAAATAGGCAGACACCCGCAGGCAAATGGTGTTCATCAAGCGTTTTCATCTCGCTTAATAAAACCATGGCCTGGTTTTTCATTTGTCCTTCAATCTCCCGACGGTCATTGTTCAGTTCATCGAGTTGCAGCGCCATTTCTTTTGCCAGCGCCGGGTCTTCGGTTATCAGGCATTGAATCCCCAATGACATATCATCCATACGTCCTGCAGCATTAAGTCTGGGCCCCAGCGCAAATCCCAAATCCGATGCAAAAATGGATTCAGGTTTTCTGCCTGATACCTCGATAAGCGCATTTATTCCAGGATGAGACCGCCCCGTGCGTATTCTCAACAAACCCTGATGCACCAGAATCCGGTTGATTTGGTCCAGCGCAACCACGTCAGCGACCGTACCCAATGCGACATAATCCAGCAGTTGCGCTAGATTCGGCTCTTTGATTTGATTTTGTTCGAACCAGTTCTGCTCTCTCAGTCGGCTCCTTAAAGCCATCATTACATAGAAAATAACACCAACACCGGCAAGTGCGCCGCTGGGGAATTTATCATCGATCAGATTGGGATTTACGATGGCATCTGCGCTTGGAAGTTCATTGCCTGGCAAATGATGGTCTGTAACCAGAACTTTTATGCCCAGGTCTTTGGCTACTTTAACGCCTTCAATACTTGAAATGCCGTTATCAACAGTAATAATAACGTTGGGATTTTGCTGTTTAACCAAATCGACGATTTCAGGTGTCAATCCATAACCATATTCAAAGCGGTTAGGCACTACAAATGACACATCCCCTGCCCCCAGTAATTGCAAACCCTTTATAGCCACAGCGCAACTGGTTGCACCATCGGCATCAAAATCGGCTACGATACAAATTTTTTGCCGTTCATTGATGGCAGTGATCAAATGACCAACCATCTCCTCCATGCCTGATAACAGCCACGGTGACGGAAGTTTTGCCAGCGTTCTGTCCAGTTCCGCTTCTGACGTTAAACCTCGGGCCCAAAATATACGTTCCAATATGGGGTGCATTTCACCAACAAAAGCACGTTTTTTCCCGATAGGACGAGGGACTATTAATTTTTTTACGCCTTGATAATACATAAATATCCAACAAAAAAGCCGGCAAACGCCGGCTTTGTATTTTCATACATCAAACACTAAGTTACATGTTATCCAAAATGGCTTTCTTAACAGCATCTAGATTGGCTTCAATCGTAACAGGATGTGTAGAGACACATTGTTGTATAGCCGTATCAGGATCTTTTAGGCCATTGCCGGTTAATGTACAAACGATTTTGCTGCCTTCAGGAATTTTTCCGGTAGAAATATCGTGCAAGGCACCTGCCAGTGAAGTCGCTGAAGCGGGTTCGCAAAATATGCCTTCATATTGAGACAGCATTTTTTGTGCAGCCAGAATCTGCTCGTCTGAAAACTTGTCGAACCAGCCGCCTGATTCCTTCTGCACTGCCCAGGCCAGATCCCAGGATTGCGGATGACCTATGCGTATTGCTGTAGCAACAGTTTCAGGCTCATCAATCATTTTACCGGCCACGAAAGGCGCGGCTCCTGCAGCCTGATAACCGCACATGACCGGACGATTGCCGCATACTCGATCTGTGGCATATTCTTTATAGCCTTTCCAATACGCGGTGATGTTTCCAGCATTACCGACAGGCAAGCAGTGGTAGTCAGGAGCGAATCCCAGTTCATCAACAATTTCAAAGGCCGCAGTTTTTTGTCCTTCAATTCTAAACGGATTGATGGAGTTAACGATGGTTACCGGCGCATGGTCGGCGACTTCTTTAACCAAAGCCATGCCTTGATCAAAGTTGCCGTTAATCTGGATAATTTCAGCGCCGTACATCAAGGTTTGCGCCAATTTACCTAAGGCAATTTTGCCTTCCGGTATCAACACAAACGCCTTAATGCCCGCGCGAACAGCGTAAGCGGCGGCGGCAGCTGATGTGTTGCCAGTCGAAGCACAGATAATAGCCTGACTGCCCTCTTCCACCGCTTTGGTTACAGCCATGGTCATACCGCGGTCTTTGAATGAACCGGTCGGATTCAGGCCTTCATATTTCACATAAATATCAACATCTTTACCAATGAGTCGAGGTATATGTTGAAGTTGAATCAGCGGTGTATTACCTTCGCCCAAACTGATTAGACGAGTGCTTTCACTGACGGGTAAGCGGTCTCTATAATTTTCAATTAAACCGGTGTAGCGTTTACGAATAGACATGTTTTTATTTATCCCAAAGTTTCCAGGCGGATGCGATTTACTTTACCCGTAACGGTGTTTAAAGCTTCAATTTCGGCAATGGCCGCATTCATTTCTTTTTCAAGCGTGATCTGAGTCAACAGAATAATTGGTACAGATGTTTCATTTTCTAACGGTTCTTTTTGGATGATGGCTTCAATGCTAATTTGATGATCCGCAAGAATTCTGGTGACTTCAGCCAAAACCCCAGGCTTATCTTCAGCATTAAGACGCAAATAATAAGAGGTCTTGAATCTGTCCGATGATAATACCGGTATGTCAGCCAATGAGTCGGCCTGAAAGGCTAAATGAGGTACTCTGTTTTCAGGATCACTGGTCAGTGCCCTGACCACATCAATCACGTCAGCGACTACAGAGGATGCGGTGGGATCAGCACCGGCCCCAGCGCCATAATAAAGTGTTGGGCCAACCGCATCACCTTTAACCAAAATAGCATTCATTACGCCATCAACATTGGCAATAAGACGGCGCTCCGGAATTAGCGTTGGATGCACTCTTAATTCGATGCCTTCCGGCGTTTTGCGGGCGATACCTAAATGTTTAATCCGGTAACCCAGTTGTTCGGCATATTCAACATCAATCTGGGTGATTTGGGTAATGCCTTCGGTATAAACCTTGTCGAATTGCAAGGGAATGCCAAATGCAATTGAAGCCAAAATGGTTAATTTGTGCCCGGCATCTATGCCTTCGACATCAAAAGTAGGATCAGCTTCTGCATATCCCAGGGCTTGAGCTTCAGCTAATACGTCTGCAAAATCACGACCTTTATCGCGCATTTCGGTCAGGATGAAATTGCCTGTGCCATTGATAATGCCGGCTACCCACTCGATTTGATTGCCGCTTAAACCTTCACGGATTGCCTTGATAATGGGAATCCCGCCAGCGACAGCGGCTTCAAATGCAACGATTACACCTTTTTCACGGGCTTTTGCAAAAATCTCGTTGCCATGCAAGGCGATGAGCGACTTATTGGCGGTAACAACATGCTTGCCGTTTTCTATGGCTTTTAGCACCATATCTTTGACCGGTCCTGCGCCACCAATTAATTCCAGAATGATTTCAATTTCCGGATCATTAATGATTTCATACGGATCAGTTGTTAAAGCGATGTCCTGCGTATCGCAAATACGTTGTTTGTTTAAATCTGTTGCTGATGCACGAGTGATAATGATTTCACGACCGGCTCTGCGTGCAATTTCCGCAGCATTCCGTTTCAATACATTGACAGTGCCGCCACCGACGGTACCTAAACCTAAAACACCCACTTTTACCGGTTTCAAATCAAACTCCTGCTAAAAAATAGTATCATTTCCATTATATAACGCCGTCTTTCTTCATCATATTGCGAATACCGCGAACTGCCTGACGGGTGCGGTGTTCGTTCTCAATCAGACCAAATCTGACATGATCGTCGCCATACTGACCAAAGCCGATGCCGGGTGCAACTGCTACTTTTGCCTCTGCGAGTAATTTTTTGGAGAACTCAAGAGAACCCATTTCTTGATAGGCTTCTGGAATTCTTGCCCAGACAAACATGGTCGCTTTCGGTTTTTCAACTGGCCATCCGGCGGCATTTAAGCCATCGCATAACACATCGCGTCTTTTTTCATACATTGTCGCAATATCAGTGACGCATTGCTGTGGGCCTTCAAGGGCTGCAATCGCAGCAATTTGAATAGGTGTAAATGTACCGTAATCCAGATAGGACTTGATTCGAGCCAAGGCCGAGACCAGTTCTTTGTTGCCGCACATAAAGCCCACACGCCAGCCCGGCATGTTGTAGCTTTTAGATAGCGAGAAAAACTCTACCGCTATATCTTTTGCGCCTTCGACTTGGAGAATTGACGGCGCTTTGTAACCGTCAAAAACTATATCCGCATAAGCAATATCTTGCACAACCCATATTTTATGCTCTTTGGCAACGGCGATAATTTTTTCAAAAAAATCCAGTTCCACACATTGGCTGGTTGGATTGCCGGGAAAATTCAGGATCAGCATTTTCGGTTTGGGCCATGAATCACCAATGGCTTTATTCAGCTCATCAAAGAAATCGCCGCCCGGGATCATTGGAACATGCCTGAGATCAGCGCCGGCAATCACCACGCCATAAGGATGTATCGGATAGGCAGGGTTTGGTACCAGAACCACATCACCGGGGCCTAAGGTTGCCAAGGCCAAATGTGCCAAACCTTCTTTTGAGCCGATGGTGACAATTGCTTCAGTTTCCGGATTCAAATCAACATCAAAGCGGTTTTTATACCAGTTGCAGATAGCTTTTCTTAATCTGGGAATGCCTTTGGAAACTGAATAGCGATGGGTATCGGGTCGCTTTGTCGCCTCAATCATTTTATTGACTATATGCTCAGGCGTGGGCTGATCGGGATTACCCATGCCAAAATCGATAATATCTTCTCCTGCCGCGCGTGCCTTGGCTTTTAGTTCATTAACAATGTTAAAAACGTAAGGAGGCAAGCGACTTATTCTATGAAATTGGTCCATTAACAGCTCTTGAGAAATGAATATATGATTTAAAATTTAAAAATGCTTTCTAAGGTACTGTTATTAATAATATATGTCAAATAATAACAGCGGCCTGGTAGCCTAGTGATTCAAGTAAAATACTTGCTCCACCCGCATTAAGTCTTCTTTGGTATCAACGCCGGCATCAGGGGTTTTGTCTACGGTTTTTACCAGAACAGCTTCGCCGTGCCACAATATTCTAAGTTGCTCCAAGGATTCAACCGATTCGAGTAATGAAGCATCCCATAGGCAGTAACGGTTTAAAAAATCAACCGTATAGGCATACATGCCGATGTGTCTGAGATAAGGCATTCTCCCGGAAGGCTTTCCACCTGTAGCAGTAAACCTGTCTCTTTCCCATGGAATGGGCGCGCGACTGAAATAAAGCGCATAACCGGCATTATTCAAAACAACTTTTACCGCGTTTGGATTGAAAATTTCTTCAGGATCTTTGATTTCAGCAGCCAGTGTCGCAATTCCCGCCTGCTTCTGACCGGCTAATGCCGCTGCAACCTCACGAATATAGGCCGGAGGAATAAGCGGTTCATCGCCTTGCAGATTAACGATGATTTGATCTTCATCCCAGCCGCATTGCTGCGCTACTTCGGCAATTCTTTCGGTGCCGCTTTGATGGTCTTGACGCGTCATCACCGCTTTAATGCCCAGATCACTGACAGTTTGAAAAATCCTGTCGTCGTCTGTAGCTACGATAATTTCATCAGCATCGGCCTCCCGCGCCCGTTCACAGACATGCGCAATCATCGGTTTGCCTGCAATGTTCAGCAAGGGTTTGCCCGGCAACCTTGTAGAGGCATACCTTGCAGGAATGACCACCTTAAAACGCATGGTCATTTGGATAATGCGTCAATTTCGTCGTTACTTAATTCACGGGCTTCATCTTCAAGCATTACCGGAATATCATCGCGGATTGGAAAAGCGATATGATCGGCTTTGCAGATAAGTTCCTGTTTAGCTTTATCGTAAATCAGCGAGCTTTTGCATAAAGGGCAAGCCAGAATATCGAGTAATTTTTTATCCATTGTTCTTTTCTCGTAATAATTTCAATAATTGTTCAGAAAAATCCTGTTCAGGAACGGCTTTTACTGGAATATACCAATGCTGATTGCCGGCAAATGCCATGCATTTTACAGCATCTTTCTCGGTCATTAACACTTGTTCGTCATCGCTAAATTCGATGTCGCTGCGCTGGAATTTATAATGATCGGGGAAACCATGTGTTTTGCATGACAGACCGGCAGACTCAAGCAGCTTAAAAAACCGGTCAGGATTGCCTATGCCCGCTAAAGCATGGCATCCGGTAGCTTTAAATTCCTGTAATGATTTACGCTCTCCAGTGACCAGATTAATTGCTGTGTCCCCGGTGATCCGCATGGAAAGTTCATTAGGTTCGGACTTTTCTCCGTTAACGACGATAAAATCGACGCTCTGCAGTCTGTCAATGGTTTCTCGCAAAGGGCCTGCTGGTAAGCAGTAGCCGTTGCCAAAGCGTCTTTCCCCGTCAACCACGGCGATCTCAATGTCACGGTTCAATGCGTAGTGCTGGAGGCCATCGTCGGACAAAATGACATTGCAATCGGATTGCTTCAGCAACAACTTTGCATCCTCTACCCTCAATGGGCCAACAGCCATAGGGCAGCCGGTCTGTTTGGCTATTAACAGGGCCTCATCGCCTACATTTGCCGCCGTACTGTTTGCATCTACCCATTGCGGCCATGATTCAGCTTGCCCGCCATAACCTCTGCTGATAATACCGGGCCGATAGCCTGCATCCTTAAGAAGTTGGGCCAGGTAGATAAGCAAAGGTGTTTTGCCTGTGCCGCCGACAGTAATATTGCCCACCACGATAACAGGAACAGGCATGGAGTGTTTTTTTAACGCCCCGATACGGTACAAGAACTTCCTGAATTTGACAAAATCAGCGAATAAAAAACCCAGCGGCATCAGCCATGTACCTATAAATGGATCTTTATACCAGACGTCCACCGCCCATCGAGCCAGCGTTTTTTTCATTGTTCGGTCTTTGAATGTAGCGCCGCAAAAGTGATATGACTAAACCCGGAATCACCAGCAGCCTCTAACGCTGTAATAACAGCTTGGTGAGGTGTTTTGCCATCGGCATTAATGATAAAAGGAATCTGCCCTGAATGTTCTGCAAGTTTGCGCAATTCCTGTTTTAACGTGTCTATACTCTGATTAACTAATTGATGAGGCAAGCCATCATCACCGTTCAGGTAGTAAAGGCCATCGGCATCAATAGTCAATGTGACCATTTTTGGATGTTGCTCGGCATCTCCCGCATCCGCTTCAGGAAGCTTAATATTGACTTCTGTATGTTGATTAAAGGTTGTAGAAACCATAAAGAAAAGCAACAGTACAAAAAGCACATCGATCATTGAGATCAACGTAATATCAACATTTTCCCTTTTTTTACGTTGAAATTTCATCAGGATTCCTCACGCTCTCCGTGCAGAATATCTATCAGCTTTAATGCTTCCTCTTCCATACTGACAACATAGTCATCCACCAGCCTTTCAAAATAGCGATGAAAAATTAAACTGGGGATAGCAACCGTCAACCCCGCCGCTGTGGTGATCAGCGCTACCGAAATGCCTCCGGCTAAAACACTGGGATCACCAGAGCCATGCAACATAAGGGAAGAAAAGATTTCAATCATGCCAAATACTGTTCCTAATAAACCCAACAATGGGCCAACCGCTGCGATAGTACCCAAGGTATTAAGAAAACGCTCCAGGTCATGTGCAACCTTCCTCCCCGTTTCTTCAATACATTCCTTCATGAATTTTCTGCCGTGATGACTGTTGGCAAGGCCGGCCGCTAAAATACAACCCAAGGGTGAACTGTTTCTTAAGTGACGCAAGGTGGCATCATCAAGTTTTTTTTCACGATATAACTTCCACACCTGCGGTACAAGCTCCGGTGGCAAAATCTTCTTTCTTTGTAGAGACCAGAAACGTTCAGCAACAATTCCCATTGCGCCAATTGAACACAAAATGATTGGCAGCATCATCCAGCCACCGCTTTTTATTATCTCAAACACATTATTTCCTAAATAGTCAGTTCTGTTTGTTGGGCGTGCAACAAAAAGTCCGCCCTATTTAATTACTATTTTAACTCAAGACCACTTTATTTTGGGCATTTTCCCGGCCTACCCAAATATAGGCGATCAAAAAGGCCACGCCGCAGCATATTGCCGCTATTGAATAGACAAACTCCGCTCCCAATGACTCCCAATAATAACCACTATAGTAGCTTCCCAGCATTCCACCCAGGCCATAACTTAAGCTGGAATAAAGCGCCTGACCTTTGCCTTGGTGCTGTTGCCCAAAATAAAGATGAACCAAATGAATAGACGCAACATGAGCGCCTGCAAACGTTGCGGCGTGCAATAATTGGGCAAAAATCATCAGCCAAAAATATTCAACACACCAGGCAATTACCAGCCAGCGAACAATAGCCAACAGAATACTGAACAATAAAATTGATCTTAGAGAAAAACGTTTCAGCACTCGGCTCATGTACACAAACAAGATAATCTCGGCAGCAACAGCCAGTGCCCAAAGAAATCCGGTCAGGCTTGTCGAGTAATGATAGTGCTTCAGATAGATAGAATAAAAAACGTAATAAGGTGCATGCGCCAGTTGTAACAGCGTATTAACGGCCAGAAAAGCCAACACTTCCGGTTTTTTTATGATTTGCATGATACCGACGGCGGCAGTCCCATGATTGATGGCTTGAGTTGCCGGTGTCATCAAGCTGACCAGCCAGATTAGCGTCAACAATGAGATAAGAACTGCAGGAAGTACTACATGGGACTGGTTATCCAATAACCAGCCTATGCCCAGCACTGCAACAATAAAACCAATAGATCCCCATAGTCTTATCTGGCTGTAGCGATGCGTTTCATCCTTTAAATGGTACAAGGTTACCGCTTCAAATTGCGGCAAAGCAGCATTCCAAAAAAAGCTGAAGCCGATAGTTATCCAGGCAAACCAGAAATAACCATGAATAGTTAAAAATCCGGCAAAAAATAAGGCGGCAAAAAAAGAGGCTATGCGAATAATGCGTAAGTTTTTTCCGGTACGATCAGCAATCCAGCCCCATAGTATCGGAGCAATAATTCTTGTACCTCCCATCAGCGCAGAAAGTTCGCCAATTTCAACCGAATTAAAACCAGTCTCTTTTAAATAGAGGTTCCAGTAAGGGATAAAACCGCCTACTGTCGCAAAATAAAAGAAATAAAAACCCGACAGTCGCCAGTAAGGAACGGTCATGGTTTATCTTAAGATTGGCAATCCTGAATTAACGCCTGTGTTTTGCGCACGATGACGTAACAAGTGATCCATAATCACTATCGCCATCATGGCTTCAGCAATCGGCGTTGCACGAATGCCTACGCAAGGGTCATGGCGGCCTTCGGTAATGACATCAATGGCCTCACCTTGCAGATTGATGCTTTTGCCCGGAAGACGCAGACTGGATGTGGGTTTTAATGCAATGCTGGCAACGATATTCTGACCGCTGGAGATCCCGCCCAAAATACCGCCGGCATGATTACTTAAAAAACCTTCCGGGGTAATTTCATCGCGAAACTGCGTACCTTTGGTGTTGATGCAATCAAAACCGTCACCGATTTCCACGCCTTTGACCGCGTTAATACTCATCAGGGCATGCGCCAGATCGGCGTCGAGTCGATCAAAGATAGGTTCGCCTAAACCCGGGGGGACATTGGTTGCAACCACTTCGATTTTTGCGCCAATGGATTCGCCTTCCTTACGCAAGGCATCCATATACGCTTCCATTTGCGCGACTTTATCAGCGTCAGGACAAAAGAAAGGGTTGCTATCAATAATAGCCCAGTCGAGCTTTTCAATTTTTATTGGACCCAGTTGCGACAGATAACCACGAATCTCTATGCCGGCATGTTCTTTGAGATATTTTTTGGCTATGCCTCCCGCTGCGACGCGCATCGCCGTTTCACGGGCCGATGAGCGCCCTCCTCCACGGTAATCCCTGATGCCATACTTATGTTGATAGGTATAGTCCGCATGCCCCGGCCTGAAACTATCCGCAATTTTAGAATAGTCTTTTGAGCGTTGATCCGTATTCTCAATCAACAAGCCAATCGGCGTGCCCGTGGTTTTGCCTTCGAATACACCGGACAGGATTTTTACTTCATCGGCTTCGCGGCGCTGGGTCGTATGTCTAGAAGTGCCCGGCTTTCTGCGATCCAGATCGTGCTGTATATCGGCTTCCGTCAATGTCATTCCCGGAGGGCAGCCATCAACGATGCAACCTAAAGCAGGTCCATGACTTTCACCAAACGAGGTGACGGTAAATAATTTTCCTATTGTATTTCCAGACATGGTTTAGTTTTCTAAGGCCGCTAAAAATAATTCGTTATATTGACTAACCTGTTCAGCCGTCAGCAAAAATACGCCGTCGCCGCCACGCTCAAAATTCAGCCAGTAAAAAGGCACATTGGGAAACGTATCCTGTAGTGTTTCCGCACTGCTGCCCACTTCCACAATTAAAATCCCCTGCTCTGTCAGGTAATTATCGGCATCAACCAGAATGCGTAACACGATATCCAGTCCTGAGTAGCCTCCCTTAAAACCCATATCCGGCTCGGCACGAAACTCTGCGGGTAGCTGTTCCCATTCTTCAAGGCACACATAAGGAGGATTGCTGACGATGACATCATATTTTGTGTCAGGTAGTTCTTGAAACAAATCTGATTGATAAAGTGCCACTGAA
>JBAZTN010000077.1:0-12960 GCA_041661895.1 Methylobacter sp.
CGGACTCGGCAAAGGATAAGGTTGAATGCATTTATCGTTTGTTGGTAAAGGATAAACTTATTCAACCGTTAGCAAGTGATCAGGAAAACGGGGTGAACATGAAACATAAATTGGCGTTATGGATATCGCGGCAATTACCAAAAGATCATATTCTGTTGAAGTAATCTGGTTGACTGTCCTATAGGGGTAATTGTTGATTGTTTTTAGTTGTAGGTGTTTAAAATGAAGTTTGAAGTATGCATATACCTTAATGCATTTGAAAATGGATTAGCAAGTTTATAGACAGCGAATCTTTTATAACTTTTCTGCTGGATTAGGATGATTATCAGCGGGCTTGACAACAACTAACTGGGAAGAGTAATAATCAGTTTCTCGCGCCATTACGCTCCGACAGGGTAATGAATGTTCACTGGATATACAGGTTGCCGATAATCCGGTGACCGTTCAAACAGTTCAGGAGAAAGCGGTCATGAGTAAACAAAACGACATTGTTTTGAAGGAAAAGGAAGGCACGGTAGAAGAAAAAACTGCCGGTGTCGCGAAAGACATCATTTTGATTACCGGTATCGGCGGCTTTCTCGGCCTTTCACTCAGCAAAGCGCTGGCACAGAATTATTGTGTCATCGGTTTGGATCGGGAATCCGAATGTTCAAAGTATCCGGACAGTATACCCTGCGATTTGACCTCGGACAGCTCGGTCAAGAAGGCCATGGACGAATTGCGAAAGCGCTTTGGCAATCATTTCGTCTCGGTCATACACTTGTCCGGCTACTATGATTTCACCGGCGAGCCCAATCCGCTGTATGAGGAAGTCAATGTCAAAGGCACACGCCGCTTGCTCCAGGCCCTGCAAGACTTCGAAGTCGAACAGTTCGTCTATGCCAGCACGATGCTCGTTCATGCTCCCACCGAGCCTGGCGTTCCCATCACAGAGGATTGGCCGCTAAAACCCAAGTGGGCCTATCCACAGTCAAAGCTTGAGACGGAAAAAGTCGTTCAAAACGAGCATGGCGCCATTCACTATGTGCTGCCGCGCATCGCGGGCGTATATACCGATCATGTTCAGCCACCTACACTGGCGCATCAGATACAGCGGATCTACGAACGCCAGTTTTCCAGCCGAGTCTTCGCCGGTAGCATCTCTCACGGCCAGTCGTTTATTCATATTGACGACCTACTCGATGCCATCGTTCGTATTGTCCGGTTTCGAAATGAGTTACCCGCCGAGACCCCGCTGCTTCTGGGCGAGCCATCGACGATGGGCTATGAGGCTCTGCAAAACGAAATCGGGGTTTTGATCCACGGCGAAACATGGGCAACGGAAACTCTGCCGAAAATCCTGGCTAAAACCGGCGCTCATTTGCAGAACCAGATGGAGATTATCATTCCGGATTCTATCGACAAAGGTGAAAAACCTTTTATCAAACCGTTTATGGTTGACCTGGCTGATGATCACTATGAACTGGATATTTCCAGGGCTCGGAAACTGCTGGATTGGGAACCAAAGCATTCACTACGTGAAGCTCTGCCGGCGATTGTTAAGGAACTTAAGGTCGATCCTTTGAGCTGGTATAAACGCAATAAACTCACGCCGGCCGAATGGATCGAAACCTTGTCTACGCAGGCTGAACCCGCCGATCAGTTCCTGGAAGCTTATAACCGGTCGATGCGCGACGAGCGTCGGCAAAACCTCTGGGCTCATTTCCTGAACATGGCCATGGGTACCTGGCTGATGACCAGTCCGCCCATTCTTGGTTATCAGGACCAGGCGATGATAGTCAACGATCTGATAAGCGGCGCCCTGGTGTTTCTGTTTGGCGCGCTTTCGCTCTCGCGGAGCATGGTCTGGGCGCGTATCGCCAATGCGACGGTCGGGTTGTGGTTGTTGTTCGCACCCCTAGTCTTCTGGACGCCAAGCGCTTCGGCTTATCTCAACGATACCCTGGTTGGTATACTGGTGATCGGCTTCGCGCATGTGGCACGGCCCATGCCCGGCATTGGTTTGGTGGGCAAGATGAGCGGTCCCGATATCCCGCCCGGATGGAGCTACTGCCCGTCGTCGTGGATGCAGCGCATACCGATCATTTTCCTGGCGTTCATAGGCCTTTATGTCTCCCGTTATCTTGCCGCCTATCAATTGGGTCATATCGGGCACGCCTGGGATCCCTATTTTGGCGCGGGCACCGAAACAATCATCACCTCGGATATATCTAAGGCATGGCCCGTTCCCGATGCCGGCCTCGGCGCCGTGACCTATGTGCTGGAGATACTCACCGGCATGATAGGCGGTCGTGATCGCTGGCGTACGATGCCGTGGCTGGTGGTTCTGTTCGGCGTGATGATCGTGCCCTTGGGCGCTGTCAGCATCTTCTTCATCATTATCCAGCCTATTCTGATTGGAACCTGGTGTACGCTCTGCCTGTTTGCTGCGGCGGCGATGCTCATCCAGATTCCTTATTCTGTCGACGAACTGATTGCCACCGGACAGTTTTTGGCGGAACGCAGGCGCAAAGGCAAGTCAGTCATTCTTGCCTTCTTTCGCGGCGACACCATGGAAGGCGGCCGCAAAATGGAGGCCGAGGATTTTGAGGGGTCGCCTTGGGCTATTATCAAGGACATGCTCGGGGGCGGCGTCAATTTGCCCTGGTCGCTGGTTTTTAGTACAGCAATCGGGGTTTGGTTGATGTGCACACGGCTTATTTTCGCTACGCATGGCGCACAAGCGAACAGCGATCATTTGATCGGCGCCTTGGTCATTACGATTTCTATTACGGCTTTGGCGGAATCCGCGCGTCCGGCGCGTTTTGTCAATATGCTGCTTGCCGTTCCTCTGATGGCCGCTCCCTGGATGCTCGACGGCGGGAGCCTTGGCGCTGATTGGGCGGGTGTCTTGGCAGGTGTGCTGCTAATTCTTTTGAGCATTCCTCGCGGAAAGATCGAGAACAGTTACGGGGGCTGGAGCCGGTACCTGGTTTAAGTCGAAACACCGGTAGGTGTTTCAATATGGGTTTATAGAAATTGATAGGAGCGTTTTTCCGGTAACGGCGCTGATTTGCGCGCATTACCGGAACAGTCACTCAGTATCAGTGATCCCGCTGAATGATATAAAGCGACAAATCACGCAATAAATCGGCTTCGCTGCCGAAAATACTTAAGTTGCTCAGCGCTTGCTCGTGTAGCTCCTGCGCTTTTTGTTTGGCTCCGGCAAGACCTAACAGGGCAGGGTAGGTGGGTTTGTTGTTATCCTGGTCTTTGCCTTGGGTTTTGCCCAAGGTCGCAGTATCACTTTCTTCGTCGAGTATGTCATCCTTAACCTGGAACGATAAGCCTATGCACTTGGCGTAGTGGTCCAGTTTTTTGGCGACATCGGGATCAATATCCGTTTTCGCCAGAGTAGCCATATTGACGCTGGCTCGAATCAGCGCGCCGGTTTTATGGATATGCATGTTTTCCAGCTCAGGCAGAGTCAGGCTGGTTCCGACGGATTCCAGGTCGATGGCCTGACCGCCTACCATGCCCTGAGAACCGCTGGCTTTGGTTAACGCGGTGATCATTTTCAGGCGGCCTTCAGCGGTTGCCGTAATGCTTGGATCATTGGCCAGTATTTCAAAAGCCAAAGCCTGCAGGGCATCGCCGGTTAAAATGGCGGTTGCTTCATCAAAAGCCACATGGCAGGTGGCTTTGCCGCGTCTGAGATCATCATCATCCATCGCTGGAAGATCATCATGTATCAAAGAATAAACGTGTATGAATTCGACAGCGCAAGCCGGGCCATCCAATGCTTCCGGTGCAATGCCCAGTGTTTTTCCAGTGCAATAGGTGAGCATCGGGCGCATACGTTTGCCGCCATCCAGTACGCTGTAACGCATTGCCCGGTGCAGTTTTTGCGGCAGTATGTTTTCACCGGGCAGACGAGCCTCCAAAGCTCTTTCCACACGGTTTTGACAAAAATCAATATATTCTTTTAACGCATTACTCATCAGTAAATGGCTCCAGGGTTTGAGTGCCGTTTTTTTCAATTAGAATTTGAACTTTCTGCTCTGCTTCCTGCAAGGCTTTTTGACAGGTTCGGGTAAGATTAACCCCGCGTTCAAACGACTTTAATGATTCTTCAAGTGAAATGTCACCCTGTTCAAGTTGGCTAACCAATTGCTCAAGTTCGGCGAGTGAATCTTCGAATAAAGTCGTGGTTTTCTTTTTCGGCATGAGATAAAAATATTTTTAGTGATACGATGTATAGATAAACCGAAACATTATATATGAAATTGGATTGTGAGTGATTAGGAAGTATGAGTAACGAATATAACGCGTCGGCAATTGAGGTTTTAAGCGGACTTGAGCCGGTAAGAAAGCGCCCCGGCATGTATACGGACACCACCAGACCTAACCATCTGGTGCAGGAAGTCGTTGATAACAGTGTCGATGAGGCGATGGCAGGCCATGCTACGGCAATTGATGTGGTCTTGTATAAGGATGGCTCGGTGCTGGTCAGCGATAATGGCCGGGGTATGCCGGTCGATATTCATCCCGAGCAAGGTATTCCCGGTGTCGAAGTGATTTTGACGCAGTTGCATGCGGGCGGGAAGTTTTCCAATAAAAACTACCAGTTTTCCGGCGGTCTGCATGGTGTAGGTGTCTCTGTCGTTAATGCCTTGTCGGCAAAGCTGGAGATAGAAGTTAAAAGGAACGGCAAGGTTTATTACATGGAGTATGCCGATGGAGAAAAGCAAACTGAACTGGCTGAGACCGGAACGGTCGGCAAGAATAATACCGGAACGTCCATCCGGTTCTGGCCGAATGAAAAATATTTTGATTCCAATAAGGTTTCGGTTTTAAAGCTGAAACATGTGTTGCGCGCCAAAGCGGTTTTATGCCCCGGCTTGAAAATTTCGCTGAAAATTGATCAAACCGACGAAGAATATTTCTGGTGTTATCAGAATGGCCTCAAGGAATATTTGCTGGATAGGATTGGTGACATCGACTATTGTCCGGAACAGCCTTTTATGGGCAACATGGCTGCCAACCATGAAGCCGTTGAATGGGGCATCGTCTGGGCTATTGAAAATCCTGGGGAAGTGCTGACTGAAAGCTACGTTAACCTGGTGCCGACTGCGCAAGGCGGAACCCACGTCAACGGCTTGCGTGCAGGTCTGACCGAAGCGATGCGCGAGTTTTGCGATATCAGGAATATTCTGCCGCGCGGCGTTAAGGTCGCTCCGGAAGATGTCTGGGAAAACTGCCATTTTGTGCTGTCGGTCAAGTTGGAAGATCCGCAGTTTTCAGGGCAAACCAAGGAACGGCTCAGCTCCCGCGAATGCGTGGCCTTTGTGTCCGGAGTGGCGAAAGACAGCTTCAGTCTGTGGCTAAACCAGAACCCTGCCGAGGGCGAGAAAATCGCGGAAATCATCATTTCCAGCGCGCAAAAACGGTTGCGTTCCAATAAAAAAATCATCCGAAAAAAGATCACCTCAGGCCCCGCATTGCCGGGCAAGCTGGCCGATTGTTCGGCGCAGGATATCGCCCGTACTGAATTATTTCTGGTGGAAGGGGATTCTGCGGGCGGTTCGGCCAAACAGGCACGGGAACGTGACTTCCAGGCCATTATGCCGTTGCGCGGCAAGATTCTTAATACCTGGGAAGTCGAGTCCAATCAGGTGATGGCGTCGCAGGAAGTTCATGATATTGCCGTGGCCTTGGGTATAGAGCCGGGTTCCAGCGATTTGCAGAACCTGCGCTATGGCAAGGTGTGTATCTTGGCGGATGCTGATTCCGATGGTAATCACATCGCCACCCTGATCTGCGCCCTGTTTTACCAGCATTTCAATGCGCTGGTTGTAGCAGGTCACGTCTTTGTCGCCATGCCGCCCTTGTATCGGATTGATGTCGGCAAACGGGTGTTTTATGCCCTGGATGAATCCGAGCGGCAAGGTGTTCTGGATCGAATTAAAGCAGAGAACCTCAAAGGCCAAATCAATGTGCAGCGCTTTAAAGGTCTGGGTGAAATGAATCCAAGCCAGCTTAGGGAAACCACCATGAACCCGGATACCCGCAGACTGGTTCAGTTAACGGTCGAGGAGAATGACGATACTACCGGACAGCTTGATTTATTGCTGGCCAAAAAACGTTCGCAGGACCGGAAAATATGGCTTGAAACCAAAGGGAATCTGGCGGATATAGCCTGATGAGTAAACAAGAAAAATCATTAACCATGACGGTGCTGATGACGCCGGACATGGCAAATTTTACCGGCCATGTGCATGGCGGTTCCTTGTTGAAATTGCTGGATCAGGTGGCTTATGCCTGTGCGGCAAAATATTCCAAAAGTTATGTGGTAACAGCATCACTGGATCAGGTTTTCTTTAAAAAGCATGTGAATGTTGGCGAGCTGGTTACTTTTTATGCCAATGTCAATTATGTCGGCCGCACATCAATGGAAATTGGCGTGAAAGTGGTCGCCGAGAATCTAAGAACGGATGAAAAAAGGCACACCAATTCCTGTTACTTTACGATGGTGGCTGTTGATGAACACGGGCAGCCTGTTGAAGTGCCAAGACTTGAGCTAAATACCGAAGTAGAAAAAAAATTATTTGAAGCGGCAGAAATGCGCAAAAAAATGCGCCAGGAAATCCTGGAAAAGAATCGCGCATTGCACGTTGATATACCAAAGGATGAGTTGTAATTGTGAAAGTGAAAGTACAAGAAAATTTTGAACAACTGCCATTAAAAGACTTTGCTGAAAAAGCCTACCTGGATTATTCCATGTATGTGATTTTGGACAGAGCCTTGCCGCATATTGCGGATGGCTTAAAACCAGTGCAGCGGCGTATTGTTTATGCGATGTCTGAGCTGGGCTTGACATCGGTTGCCAAGTTTAAAAAATCAGCCAGAACTGTCGGTGACGTGTTGGGTAAATATCATCCGCACGGTGATTCCGCCTGCTATGAGGCGATGGTGTTGATGGCGCAGGATTTTTCCTACCGTTACCCATTGGTTGACGGGCAGGGCAACTGGGGATCGCCGGATGACCCTAAATCCTTTGCCGCCATGCGTTATACCGAATCGCGTTTGACCGGTTATGCGCAAACCTTGTTAAGTGAATTGGGGCAGGGCACGGTTGAGTGGTCGGATAATTTTGACGGCACTTTAAAAGAGCCTGAACTATTGCCGGCAAGGCTGCCCAATATACTGCTTAACGGCACGA
The DNA here is from genome assembly GCA_041661895.1 of Methylobacter sp. Taxonomy (GTDB): domain Bacteria; phylum Pseudomonadota; class Gammaproteobacteria; order Methylococcales; family Methylomonadaceae; genus Methylobacter_A. The sequence continues at coordinate 7,202 of JBAZTN010000077.1, forward strand.
TGGGTATCGCTGTCGGCATGGCGACCGATATACCGCCGCACAATTTGCGGGAAGTCGCTCATGCCTGCATACAGCTATTGGATGAACCAAACAGTACGCTGGAAACCCTTTTCACCCATATCAAAGGCCCCGATTACCCGACTGATGCCGAAATCATCACCTCGGATGATGAAATCCAGAAAATGTATATCAGCGGCGGTGGCTCGATAAAAATGCGTGCTAAATACGAGCAGGAAGACGGCAATATCGTCATCACTGCGCTGCCGCATCAGGTTTCCGGCGCCAAGTTGCTGGAGCAGATAGCCGCGCAGATGCTGGCGAAAAAACTGCCGATGATTGAAGACCTGAGAGACGAGTCGGATCATGAAAATCCAACCCGCTTGCTGGTGATTCCAAGGTCAAAACGGATCGATGTGGATGAGGTGATGTCGCATCTGTTTGCCACCACCGATCTGGAAAAAAGCTATCGCGTCAACATGAACATGATAGGCCTGGATGGCCGGCCCAAGGTTAAAGGGCTCAGAGACATACTGGTCGAATGGCTGTCGTTTCGTACAGAAACCGTGCGAAGACGCTTGCAATACCGGCTGGACAAGGTGCTGGCAAGGCTACATATTCTGGATGGCTTGCTGATTGCCTATCTGAATATCGATGAAGTCATCGCCATTATTCGCAATGAAGACCACCCCAAACCGGTGCTGATGGAGCGCTTTGGTATCACCGACATTCAGGCCGAAGCGATACTGGAGTTAAAGTTAAGGCATCTGGCCAAGCTCGAAGAGATGAAAATCCGCGGCGAGCAGGATGAACTGGAACTGGAACGCGCCGCGCTTGAAAAAACTCTGGGGTCCAAAGCCCTGTTAAATCGGCTGATCAGAAAAGAAATCGAGCGCGATGCAGAAAAATACGGCGATGATCGCCGCTCGCCGATTGTTGCCAGAGAAGCGGCACAGGCATTGGATACAACCGCGTTAATAAGCAACGAGCCATTAACCGTTATCCTGTCGGATAAAGGCTGGATAAGGGCGGCGAAAGGGCATGATATCGATGTCGAAAGCCTAAGCTACCGCTCCGGCGACAGCTTCCTGGATGCGGTGAAATGTAGGACGACCCAGCCGGTTTATATACTCGATTCAACCGGTCGGGCATACAGTACCTCCGCTCACGATCTGCCGTCGGCCAGAAGTCAGGGTGAACCGTTAACCGGGCGTCTCAATCCACCGGCAGGGTCATTATTCCTCCATCTTTTGGCAGGCCAGCCGGATGACTGGTATTTGCTGGCTAGCAATGCGGGCTATGGTTTCAGGGTTCAGCTAAAGGAATTATTGAGCAAAAACAAGGCCGGTAAACAGCTTATCTCGCTGCCGGATGGCGTAAAAGTCTTAAAGCCTACTCCTATCCACAGCGAATCAGATTTGCTCGCGGTTGCTACCTTGCAAGGTCGTCTGCTGATTTTCCCCGTGGCTGATTTACCCGCCTTGGTAAAAGGTAAAGGTAACAAGCTGATACAGATCCCATCAGCTGATTTGGTTGCAGGGAAAGATTGCGTTGTCGCGATGGTGGCTATGCCGGAAAACAGCCAGTTAAAAGTCATATCAGGCAAACGCCATATACGCCTGGTTGGATCAGATATAGAGCATTATTCCGGCAGTCGCGCAAAAAGAGGTTCTGCCTTACCCAGAGGCTTTCAGCGGGTTGATGAGTTGGAGTATGAGTAGTATTTGAATGATAAGTTCGTGAAACGCAATGCGACTACCGAGCGTGAGTTGTATTGCGTCAATTTTATTAGTTGTTTAAAAAAGACCCGGCGAATTACGCGTACACCATTAGAGATAAGATCAGCGAAAATGCATTGAGCATGAAGCAAATCGCCAATAATTCTACTGAGCAGGCAATGCTGGGCGGTTTTACCAAAGCCGCCGGTTTTGCTAAAGTAGCGTTTGATTTATTGAAGTTGGCAGGATGTAGTCGGATTTTAGCGTTGAAATCATAACGTAGAAATACCTCAGTTAATTTATACTTGGCCAGATTAAGTATCCGAATCAAATAGCTCAATCGACATGGTCAACCCCACATCCAGAACTAACGACGAACCTTCAGAGCATATCGAGAAACTTCTGGAAGCAGCCAACTCTGCATCTCAGACGGTGGCGGCGCTACATGTTGCATTTGTGGCGTTCGTTGTGTATCTCGGCGTCATCGTCTGGGGCACAACCCACGAAGACCTGCTGCGCATCAGCCCGGTAAAACTGCCGATTCTGGATGTGGAACTGCCGCTTACCACTTTTTACTCCTTCGTGCCGTGGATGTTAGTTTTGCTGCATTTCAATCTGCTCATGCAATTGGAGTTGCTCTCTTGCAAACTTTGGAATCTCGACCGCGACCTTCCTGATACGCCAGCCGGGCAACAAGTGCGCGACCGCTTGTTTATCTTCCCTTTCACTCACCTCATCGTAGGGCGTTCCGGAGTCTGGCTGATCCGCTGGCTGCTATCCTTGGTGGTTGGTATTACTGTCATCGCTTTACCCTTATTAATGTTGCTGGCAGCACAAATACGCTTTCTACCGTTTCACGACGAAGCCATCACCTGGTCGCAGCGCCTCGCAGTTTGGTTCGATGCAGCCATGCTGATTACCTTGTGGCCGTTGATCGCCTCGCCCCAAGACCGGGCACAGGAATGGTGGCAAAACTTTAGCTTCCAGTTGCTTGGTTATTGGCCTGCCTGGCTCCGGTATTTGAGTACACTCGGTTGGAGCCGGCTAACGCGATCGATTCAGCGTCGCTGGCCGAACCTGCCCAAGCGTGAAATCACTCCCAGGCCTATGTTGCACCCAAGAACTGAACCCAAGGGTATGATTTTTTTGCTGGTCTCTGTGCCGGTGATTGTCCTGATCAGTATCATCGCAGTCATACCTGGCAGTATTACCGTACAAACTTATTACGCCCCGAAGAAATATGACATACCTGAGGATACTCCCAATTACTTCGAGGATTGGCTGATCCGCAGAGTGCCTGAAGCATGGCTGAGTGTTGCCGTCCATAAATATGATGTGGTTTCTTGTACTTCGCTAGCAGTGGCTGAAAAGTCGGAAGCATCTATTCTCCAGGTAATTCTCGGTCCCTGCTCATGGTTTAATTTTGGGGTTTTTCCACGCAATATAAACCTCAGAGAAGCCAGGCTGGTACCCAAAGATGTGTCCTTGTCGCTATTGACCCGAGGAATAGACCCTGATAAACAGGTGCGTGACGCTGCTTTCAAGGAATTCGACGGACTTAATTTACAAAACCGCGATTTGCGCTTTGCCAATTTGTTCGGGGCCGTGTTACCCAAAGCCGATCTTCGCCACGTCCAGTTGCAGGGCGCGGTCCTGTTAAAAGCGAAGTTGCAGGGCGTGGTTGGTTGGGACAAAACACAATTGCAGGGCGCGATTTTGGGCGGGACTCAGCTACAGAGTGCAGGTCTGATCGAGGCAGATCTGCAGGGCGCGGATTTGCGCGGCGCGAATCTGCAGGGCGCCGCCCTAGGCTGGGCAAAACTGCAGGGCGCAGATCTACGCGGAGCGGATTTGCTGGGTGCAGACCTGAACGGGGCGAAACTTCAGGGCGCGGACCTACGCGGGGCGAAATTTCAGGGTGCGAACTTGCATGAGGCGAATTTTCAGGGTGCAAATTTGGTCTTTGCGAAACTGCAGGGTGCTGACTTGGACTCGGCGACATTTCACGGTGCAGAACTGCGTGAAGCAGAGCTGCCTGGGGTTGACTGGTCACAAGCCTATCTCGAAGGCATATTTATTTACGGATACTCGACGTCGGATTGGAACGAGCACCAACTGCGTAAGCTGGAATCAACACTCAAGCAGATACTGGACAGTGAAAAATTCAGCGCATTTCAGACACGTCTGCGTTCTGCGAGTACAGGATTACTGCCGCGAACAGGCTGCTATACCGATAATCCAGCTTTACTGGAATGCGAATACCATGATCCGTTGCAACTGGATATGTACCGGACTGGCTTGATACACCCGAAACTGATCGAACTGGCTTGTTCGGATGCGGCAATTGCTGCCGGCATTGCAAGGCGTGGTTTAAATAGGTCCACAAGCAATGACGTCGATTTTGGCCTGGCAGCGGCCTTACTTAAAGCACTAGACACCCAAAATCCCTGCTCTGGCTTGACCGAATTGTCGGAACAGACTCGACAGAAATTACGGAAAACAGCAGAACAACAGGAAAGAGCCAAGCCGAAATGACGCAGTACCACCGGTCATCTCGTATGGGGCGCAACAGTCCTTTGAGTTTCAAGAAAAAGATTGTCTGAACCGAAGGCCGATTTCAGGCCAAGTGTGGATATTCGGTATTTATTTGATCAGCAACAGCAGTTATGCGACCGCGACCGGTTTTAGCGAATGATTATTGGGGCTGTGCATTCAGAATCTGTATTAACTCAGCGGCGATACTGACGGCAATTTCAGCCGGTGTATGGCTTTTTATCGGTAGCCCCATCGGGCCATGTATGCGCCGCAAAGATTCAACTGAGAGTCGGTGCGCAAGATTGGCTTTAAGTTGCTCGATTTTCTTCCGGCTGCCTAGTACGCCTAAATAACGTACACGTTTATCGGTCAGTTGTTCGGCTACTTTTTCATCGGCTTTATGACTGTGAGTCATGATAAATACAAAAACCTGATTGCCTTCAGGAATGGTGTTACCGATTTTCTGGTAGGGAATCCTCAGCTTTCTGTGCGCATAGTGGTTGTGCGCTAAGGTGTCGGGGTTATCTCGTTCATCAATGACGGTAATGTCGAAATCAAGGGTTGCGAGAATTTTTGATAAGGCCAGGCTGACATGGCCGCCGCCGATCAGATAAGCCTGCTTATAAAAGCCCACCGATTCTTGGTAAAGCCAATCATTTTCGGACTGCAGGTGGAATTGCGTTTGCTGAGGAAATGTCTGCTGCAGTTGGAGTTGAAAGCCATTTGGCGTCACGCTGATGACCCCCGGTGTTTTGTTTAGATAGATTTCAGCAAATTGCCGGTATAGCTTAATATCGGTTTTATGGCTTCGGTAAAGTAAAACAGTTTGTTTTCCGCCACAGGTCATGCCGGAAGCATCATTGGCTATAGATAAATTGTGTTGAAACCGACATAAAACAGGCATAACCGATTCTGTCGCCATTAAGGAATGAGCTTTTTTGATCAAGCTGCATTCAAGGGCACCACCACCGATAGTTCCAAAACTCTCGCCTTGAGAGGTGACAGCCATTTTGGTTCCGGCTTTGCTGGGTGAACTGCCTTCGCTGCTAACTACTATCATCAGTATTGCATCATTATTATCTTCCAGGACATCAACCATCCATTGCCAAATATTTGCTGGTTCAGACAAACAACACCTCGCTTAGGGAATAATAAACAGCCATCAAAGTCGAGAAAACGGCATTTGCTAAAAAACGCCAGGGGTAAGGAATAAAATTTTGAATTGTATAGTTAACCAACAGCGAGAAGGGAGCGATTTGCACAAAAGAATCCAGGCCAATACCGATTAAACTCCACTGTATAGATGCAAACTGCCCCGAAAAACATTTAATAAAGGCAATGTGGCGGGCAATCCATAATGGATTAAAAAAAGCCTGCGCTATCAGAGCTCGTTTTATTCCGTTCACAATACCCTGTTTTTTGAAATGGCGTTCTATCCAGGCGAAATAACAGGGAATCTCGATTGCATAAAGGGTTCCGCCCAAGAGCATCATGCCGACCATACGCGAA
>JBAZTN010000078.1:0-12948 GCA_041661895.1 Methylobacter sp.
CCGAACCCGCCTGACCGAGTGGAAAGCCCTTGAGGGGTTTTCCGCGGAAAATGAAAGGTCGATTCCGCGGTTATTACAAAAATAATTTCACATTAATTCGTATGGCAAAAAATCAAGCATCGACGGCTGAAAAGCCGAAGACAAAGAGCAAGCGTTACGCAACCCGTTACGGACAGCATTACGCGATCGTGATGATCCCGACTGTAACCGAGATCATCAACGGAATGGCAATAACGCGTCCAGGAAAAACGATCGAATTCAAGAATGGCATTTACGAAACGAAGGATTCTGCCGAACAAGACTTCTTGGATAATTCTCCGTTTGTCGGCATCGACTATCAGGAAGTCACAAAGGCAGTGACTTCGGCTCTTGAAGCCAAGTCGTTGTCGGAAAAGGAATCTGAATTGAAGGAGAAAGAAGAAGATCTGAAGCGCAGAGAGATGGCGCTCAAAGGCAAAGAAGAAGGATCAGACTCCTCATCCGGAAAAGAAACCAAAAGCGAAGGGAAGACAAAAAAGAAAGAGCCAAAGTTCTAAACTCTCGGCTCGTTAAAGGTCGAACCATTATCAACCAAACATAAGGCACAACGATATGGCGATAGAAAGTAAATCAAAATTCGCGGTGAACGAAGCGACCGTAGCCAGCGCAGGCACTGCCGTTCAGCTTCCCGACATTCCTGTCGGAGAGGGGTGCGAGCTTGTCGTAAAGGCAAAGCGCACAAATCTCGGCGCGATTAAAGTCGGAGAATCTGCACCGCAGGCTCAGGCGGGGAAATTCACCCTAGAGCCGGGCGAAGCGGTTAAGCTCCGCATCAGCAATGCGAACAAGGGCTACATTGACGCGGAAGTCACCGGCGACAAAGTCGAGCTGATCGTTGAGCAATAAGCTCCTATGTCAGATTTTATTCCTCAACAGGGAGACTTCAGCTTCCTGCGGTTCAGAAAAACCGGCAGATACTTCGGGCCATTCATGACAGGCGGAACAGTGACCACGCAGTCGGCAGCGTCTGCAAACTCACTGCGCGCCTTTCCATTCTTTGTACCGAAGACGCAAAAGTTTGATCGGATAGCAATTCGCGTCACGACTTTGGCCAGCGGCACAACTCCGAAGGCTCGTCTCGGCGTGTACGAAGACAAAGGCGACGGAAGTGTCTATCCGGCAAAGCTCGTGCTCGATGCGGGCGAGGTGGATGTTAATACCACGGGGCTTAAAGAGATCACGATCAATCTCACACTCAAGGGCGGGAAACTCTACTGGCTTGCTTTTGTAGGCCAAGACACCACCGCACTCGTGCTTGCAGCAATTCCTGCCGCAGATGCGATGGCGACATTCCTCGGTTTTGACAACGGACTGACTGGCACGCCGTATCTGGGTTATGCGGTAACACAAAGCTACGGTGCGCTGCCAGCAACATATCCGACAGCAAGCCCGACGGATTGGAGTCTGAACGTGCCGCTCATAGCCTTACGCAAAGCGTAGTTATGCCGATGAATTATGTTGCCAAGCTTCAAAGCAAAGTTGCTGAAAACGTCGATGACGGCCGTGAACAGGATGCAACAACCTGGAACGGCAACGGCAATGCCAGCAACGTAATTACTCTCGGTAACGTGAGCGGTTCCGTGTATTCCGGCGCGTTTCGTTTTCGCAATCTCAGTATTCCGCGAAATTCGAAGATTGTCCTGGCCAGGTTGAAGATTCGGCCGTCGGTCACGGATGGCGCAGACCCGGATGTGAAGCTCATTGTAAAAGGAATAAAAGAACCGGATACAAAACCATTCACTCAAACCTCGCGTCCCAGCCAGAGAACGAAAACAGTAAACACTGTCGCGTGGCATATCATCAAGAAATGGGAAGTCCACGAATGGACGCAGACACCAAACCTCAAACTGATCATTGAAGAAATTGTTGCCCAAAACGGATGGAAGCCGGGCAATGCCCTGGCCTTAACAATAGAAGACAACGGATCTTCCTCAAACCAGGCTGAAACTTGCTATGACCGGAGCAGGGGCGACGGCTATCAGGCCGAACTTGAAGTCTGGTACACGACAAAGAATGTAAGTATTGGCACTGTCGCTGGCACTGACCGCGATGGAATGGAAACGGATAAGATCACATGGCAGTCGAGTCCGACCGGCAACGTGATAACTGTCGGTGATGACGGGCCATCGGTAAATGACGGCAGCTTTATATTCAGCTCGCTCGCCACCCCTCGATACGCAAACATCATCGGTGCCTACCTTCTGCTTACGCAGGCAGATCAGAATAACCGATTTCCGCATCTCATCATTAAAGGATTTGCGGAAGATGATGCTCCGGTGTTCGCCAGCAACGGATCAAACCGGCCATCGACTCGGCAAAAAACAAATGCATTGGCCGAATGGACTATCGGAGAAACAGTGGCCGGAGTTTTTGTCGGCATTCATTGGTCAGCCAACAGCGTGTATGAATCGCCTGATTTGCGCGAAATCGTGCAAGAGATCGTCGACCGCGAAGGCTGGACGACATCAAGCAAGTTGGGTCTTGTCCTGGAAAGCCAATCATCCTGGGACGGCCAATACAAACTGCCCTGGGACTATGTGAAAAACTCCGGTGAATTCGCCGCAAAGCTCGTGGTCGTGTGGGACACGCTCCGCACATTCCGATCAACGAAAAAAGATATTGCGAAATTCGATAAATCAAATTACCCGGAATTTATTATCGTGCATCACTCGGCGACACCGCGCGACTCGACACACTTCAGCACGATAAAAAATAACCACATAGGAATCGGCTGGGGGGACATTGCTTACCACCATTGGATCGCAGGAGCGTTAGACGGCATCGGCGTACACATTGCGGGTCGTCCGGAAAACAAGATCGGAGCTCACGCCGATACGCAAAAAATGAACTACCGTTCTGTCGGCATAGCAATGTGCGGAGATTTCCATCCATCAAGTGGAAACGAACAGCCAACCGCAGAACAGCTAGCCACCCTCCAAACACTTCTCGACACGATTAGAAAAGAACGGGGCATCCCAAAAGAGCGGGTACTTGGACATCGAGAAACTCCAGATTCCACTGATTGTCCCGGCGACAATTTACTCGAGTATGTAAAACGATATCGAACAACCGGAAAGCTTCTTCCCTAATACCATGCAATTACAAGAATTCCTACAAGACCTCAACGCACGAATGTCGGCGGCCAAGACCACCGGGTTTTGGAGTGAAGTCGATAAAAAAAGATGGATTAATAAATCCATTATTCGGGCATGCAACTTTGCCAAATGGAACTTTCTCAACCACCACTCAACTCAGCTGACCGAGAAAGATATTGAGGCTTACTTCAACCCCTTCGACTACAAACCGGGCGGAATGATGTTCATCAAAGTCGACGGCCAAGAGCATGCAAAAACGAGCGTTGAAAATTATCAAAGCGGAAATCATGTGTGGGAACGGGTGTTCTGCATTCTTGGCGACCAGTACCTGATCAAGCCCACGCCGCTTGAAGACAGCAAACTCATCGATATCTACTACCGCAGGCGTCCGATTCCGCTGGTGAATGACACAGACGAACCGATCACCCCTGAGGAAATGGAAGAAGCGATCATCAAGCTGGCTCTCGGCATCTGTCTAAAGAAAGAACCGAACCGAAGCTCAGACGCGGACAAGCAGATTCTGGAAGCGACCGCAATTCTTCAGCAAATAAAAGACCGCCAGGACGAGGAAGGCGGAGAGGCCGGATTTACCGGGCAGGCAACAAGCTCGCGCTTTCTCTACAAGAACAGTAATCCGCAGGATTAAAAACTATGGCACTTAATGCATACAGAATTAAAGGTTTCCGCGGAGGTATCGCAGACGATGCCTATAAGGGCGTGGCTGGTGCGTTCAGGTTCGGCTATGGCCTCGACATTCGAAATGGCGCGGACACTCTGAAGTGCAATCAAGCGCTTGAAAAAGATTCGGGGAGTGTCGTCACTGACCTTATTCTGTTTTTTGTGCCAGCTTCAAATGGAAAATTGTACGGCTTCGGCAACACCGGAAATATCTACAGCAAAGATACACCCGCATCAGCATGGGTGCTGAGATACACTGACCCCGACGGCAAGATCATGGGCGCATCTGAGTACACCAATAACAACGGGTCCGGAAGCTACGTGCCGTATCTCTATTGGGCAACCGAGACAAAGCTCAAACGTATTCCGTTCTCCGGCTCGTTCCCCGGAGGCGTGGAAACATTCGGCACATTAAACGGCGATCCCGCATGGCACACCATGACGATAGCGGTTGGCGTTCTCCAGATTTGCGACGGCCGATACATCGCACTGGTGGATTATGAAGGCAACTTCAACAATCAAGCACTCGATCTTATCGCGGGCAACCGCACCAAAACTTTACTGCCTCAGGACCAGATCGCGATTATCGGTTCGACCAAAGGCGACAAGATCGAAGAAGGCTGGCTGTGGACATGGGATAAGCAGCAACCCTCATGGATTCTCCGCCGAATGATTGCAGAAAAGGGAGTGAATGCGATGATCCAAACCGACTTCATCATGGTGCAGGCAGGCATCAGCGGGGGACTCTACTACTGGGACACGGTAAACATTTTGCGTTTCAAAGCATTCCCCGGCGGCGGATGGGTAAACCCCGGAGCGGCGGCCAACCTTAAAGGCGTAGCTCTAATGGGAGTAACGGGCTCAGATAAATGCGGACTGTATTCCTACGGACGGCTAAGCAAAAACGAACCGTATTCGATGAACCTCGAATATGTTCCTTCGCACGGCAAACTCACCGGCGTTGAAATTGGCGCAGTGACGGTATACGGAGATCAGCCCTTCGCATCGTGGAAAGACGGATCAACTTACGGCGTGGATACAGTCGATCCTGACAATAAAGCCGACGCACGATATGAGGGACTGGTCTTCGATGCTGGCGAACCGGAATTACAGAAAGGATTCCGTCACATCAAGCTTCTGACCAAACCCCTGCCTTCTCAATGCTGGCTAAAAACTTATTACCGCATTAACGAACAGGGTGAATGGAAGCAGGCATACCTCGAAGACGGAGCGGACAGCTTCGACAAAGAAGGCAATACCAAAGTGGTGTTCACGGTCGAAACCGGAGATGAGGAGGAAGAAGAAAAAGGCAAAGGCGAAACATTCGAATTGGCGTTTGATTTACACCCCTCAGGGAATGATACGCCAGAGATTGTCGCCGCAAGCACCTACTTCGAACCAATAGGAATCTTATAAATCTATGAGCGAATTCTTGCAAAAAATATTTGGCAACCAAGAAGTGGACGATCAGCCATTTCCGGAAGTTCCGCCGCACACCCACGACGGACAGAATTCGCCATTGCTCGCACCCGCATCGATTGACTCAGTACAGATCAAGTCCGGAGCGATTGGAACTCTTGCTCTGGCTGACGATTCGGTCAGCTCGGCAAAAATAATCGATCAAGCCATCCTTACCGAGCATCTTGATGCGCTAGCAGTCACTGAACAGAAACTCGCAAATGCTGCGGTGGCCACGGCTAAAATAAAAAACGGCTCGGTTACCGCATCAAAATTAATCCAAACCGAAGCGGTGGTGACCCTGTCCGCGCAGATAGAAGACGCTGTGATCATATCGGCTCATGTCGGCACGGGTGTAATTCAAAACGCGCATCTCGGCAATGCTATCGTCACCAACGCGAAAATAGTGGATGGAACAATCCAGACCGCCAAAATCGGAGACGCGCAAATTACCTCGGTAAAGATCGGATCGGCGGAAGTAAAAAATGCCAATATCGAAAACTTGGCCGTAAGCGCGGCAAAGATTCAAGACTTGGCAGTCACCAACGCGAAGATAGGCAACCTCGCGGTCGACGATGCCAAGATCGGCAGCGTTAGTGCGACCAAGATCACGGCAGGGCAAATCAATCTGACTTCGACTGGATATCTTTCCACCCCATATGGCGGCATAAGGATCGGCTATCTCCGCGACATAGGAGGGACACCGATTTACGGCATCCAGGCAGGGCCGGGTCACGGATTGATGCTCGACGACGGCGCAAACGGATACGCCCGAATGTGGGTCGATACTTCGGGCAACCGGCCACTCGTCATAGACACAACCATCAATGACCGCATCTTCTTCAAAGCATCGAGCGGAAACGACATTTTGCGCCTCTACGGGAACAACGCAATTTCGGGAGGCTTTGTCGATGTCCAAACATCGTTTCGAATCGGAACAAATGAACCAGCCAGCCCTGCAAACGGCGAGATGTACTACGATCCCAGTCCGAGCGGAATGGGATCGGGCGGACGCCTCATGATTTACAACGGGTTCAGCTGGCATGCAGTCGCTTGGTTCGATGACATCTAACAATAAAAGGTCGATCAATTAAAAACCAATTGGCATCCATACCATGTTTACAAAAAAATTAGACAAAACAGACCTTGAAGAACTCCGCAAACGGCAGGAGCTTATTCATCAACACCAGCTCATCACGCAGGCTTTAGAAGTGCAAAAACAGCAATACATCATGAGTCGCTTTCCCAAGTACAGACTCGATCCGAACAGAAAGTATGACATTGACTTGAAAACTGGCCGGATCACGGAAGCCAAACCAAATATATAAATCTATGGCTATTGACTGGACACAATTTGAAAAGCAGTTTGCGGATCTTCGCAAAAGCTTCGCCAAGCCGACATCGGCAAACGCACCGGATGGAACAGACTCGGCCGGCGGATACGATTTGTCGTCTATTCAGACTCAGATCGGCACGGCTCAGCAAAAACTGGATTCAGCGCAGAGCGCGCTCAAGAATTATTACACGACCCGCTACGATCAAGAGTACAACACGCGCGGCCTTGGAGACATTAAAACAAAAATCGCAAATCTTGATTCAAAAATTGCGGGCGAAAAAGGAACCCGCGACGAGTCAATCAGCAAGACCCGACGCAATCCGTACTATTCGGCGGCAACAATTACCGGTGAGTCTTCGGAGATTGAACGGCTGGCAAATTCCACGATCAATAATTATGTGGACGAGCGAAACAGTCTCGCGGGGGAATACAACAGCACGCTCGACGAAGTAACCAAAAAGGTGGCGGCTGAGACGGGCGAAAAAGAGCGCGAAGTCGACGAGCTTAAATACAACCTGGCCAGCCTGACAAAGCAGATGAGTGATTACAAAGACACTCTTCGAAGCGAACTAGACCGCGAGAGCGACGATCAGCATTGGGAGGCGGAATTTATGCTCAAGCTCCAGGAGGCCGACCAGCGGGCAAAAGAAGCCTCTAACGGCGGAAGTGGCAATAGTACGGCCGGTGAGCGATTTTCGGCCCGAATAGGGCAGGGTTTGGAGCCAGACGCCTCCTTAAGAGCTACGGCCGAACGCTTGATTAGCCAAGGCATCAATGATCCGACTCGATTGGGCTATAGCGGAGATTTGGCCGTTCAGCTTGAATCTGAAATTGCATACCTAAGAAAACAGTCGCCTGAAAAAGCGTCAGCTCCGGCCCAGGCATCAGGCACGACTGCCGAGAGCACTTTCAGACGAGAAGTACGCGACGCATGGAAAGAAGGATACAACGCTGAACAGCTGAAGCAGGTATATGGAAGCGTCCAATTCAGCGATTCGAAGAAGTCTGCATCTGAAATCATTGATGATGAATGGCGAATTAAAACCGCAGGAGGCGTCGGTGGATTCCTCGGACGACTCTTCCGTATTGGAGTCTAAAACTACTATGAACTTCTGGAACAAAATAACATCACCCTTCAAGAAGGCAGCCGAGAAAACAAAAAAGACTATCGGCGACTTTTTCGCACCCGTACCCAACCAAGTACGCGTGCGGGATTTTGTGCGCGAGTTGCCGGGGGCAACGAAGACAGTCGGAACGGCGGTCTTGAATTTTGGCAAAGATGTTCTTCGTGCTCCCAATCGCGCAGCGGCTTCGGCGATGCTCTCGCTTCAGGATCAAAAAGAATTTATACCTGGCACAGGAGTGGCTCCGAAGCTGGAAAAGTTCCTTATGGGCGATAAGCCTATTAAGGACATACGCGGAACCGGAGAAGAAACAATTAAAACATTCGGTGGCAACGAAAAAGCTTCAAAGAAGTATGGGCTGCCGCTCGGTTTTGCGTTGACTGCACTTGATATCGTCCCCGGCATCCCGAAGAAGAAAGTAGCGGAAGAACTTGGTGAACAACTCATCAAAAGATACGGCGATGACGTCGCTAAGTTGATTGTAGAAAAAGGCGGGAAGAAACTTGCCGAACAAGCTATTAAAGAAGGCGGAGAAAAACTCGTGGAAAAAGCAGGCATCGCCATTGCTAAAGAAGCGAAGCCGATCACGGAAGCGGTAAAGAGCGCAGAAGAAGTTATTAAATCAGTGAAGCCAGTTAATTACTTTGAGAAAGAAGGGCGCAACCTGATGGAATTTGAAAACGCTGATCTGTCTTTGCCTGAGCTTAAGCGAAAATTAGAAATAGCAGTTGAAGGCAAAGAGGGCGACGAATTATTGGGCTTAATGAAAAAGGATATTGAAAAAAGAGAATCAGAACTTATTGATCTGGCAAAAAAAGACAAAGGGGTATCGGATCAAGGCGAAGAATTTATAAAAGCCCGCGAACAGGCGATCAAAGAGATTGAAGCAGGCACACCCACCAATCGCACTTCGGTGGCGGAAGGCGCATTGGATAGCGTCAATTCAAAAGGACACCCTGTTATAAAGGCAGGAAAGAAAGTAGCGCCGCCAAAACCAAGGACTGACGAGCTTACACCTCCGCCCCCAACCCCTCCTCGCATACCCACCGAGGTGCCGTTATCAGGAGTTCCGGATTCCCCTAAAGGGAGTGCGTTGGAAGCTATTGATGGCATGGTCGGAAAAACCAGTACACCAAAGAATTTGATCGAGTGGATAAAAGGCGCACCAAAAAAATTCACCGAAGCATTCAGCGATCGCTTTGCACCAATCAAACGGTTCGAGGAAATGGTGAGCGATATGGCCGGAAAGCCCATCGATATTAACTCAAGCGCATACACCGCGGCGCGAATGTACGCGGGACGCATGGGGACGGTGGAGTCTTTCTTAAACGATCTACAAAAAGTCATCTCACCATTAAGAAAAGAACGCGCCGACTTCACGCGCTTTGTTTTGTCGCGTCGGGCTCTTGAACGAGCCGAGCGCGGATTCGCTAACCCTGCGGGAGTCACGGCTGATACCGCAAAGCAGGCAATGGATGAGCTGAAAACAAAAGTCGGTCCCGGCATCTTCAAGCAATTCGAAGTGGCAGAACAAGCGATACAAAAATGGGCGGACGAAGCAATTCTTAAACCGGCTGCAGAATCAGGACTCATATCAAAACAGGCATACAGTTCGATCGTAGCAAAAAATAAACACTGGGTTCCTTTTCAAGTCCTTGATTATTTACCAGACTCCGCATTTGTGGACAGTTTGCCGAAAGGCGGCGAGATCTTCTCGGTGAGCAAGCAGGGCATAGTAAGAGGACTTGAAGGCACAGAGAAAATAATCCGCGATCCGTTCGAGGCCATCATCGACAAACTATCCAATGCGGTAAATCTTGCCAAGCGCAACGATGTAGCCCGCAAGCTCATCAACATCCGTGAGGTGTTGCCGGAAGCCAAAGAGCTTATACAGCCGTTGGCTAAAGATGCGCGCGTGCCGAAAGGTTGGGGTTCCATCAGCGTATTCGTGGATGGAAAGAACACGAAATGGGTTGTGCCCGAAGAACTCTCTTGGGCGATGCATCAGATGAACGAGGTCGAAGCTGGCATGCTGGGAAACTTTGTAAAGTTCACTTCCGGTGCATTCAGGAAAGGAGCGACCACACTATATATACCGTTCTCGCTTTCCAACGCCGTGCGTGATGCACAGATGGCAGTCATGACTTCGAAGTACGGGTTCAATCCGGCCGACTGGGTCAGTGGCTTTGCCCAGGGTCTCAAGGGGGCATTCGGCTGGGATTCAAAACTGCTTGAAGAATTCAGTCGCAACGGCGGAGGTTTCGGCGGATTTATTCAGGGGGCACGCGAGATCAGCGGCGTAAAAAAACAACTGTTTGAACCCGCATGGTGGAAGCGAACCAAAGCAGTCGTCAATCCCTTCAATCTTATAAGCAATTTTGCTGAAGCCATAGAGCTCGCGCCCCGCCTTGGAGTGTACAAGCGCGCGCTGAAGGGGGGAGCAACCGGCTTCGAGGCGGCATTTGAAGCCCGCAACGCTACGATCGATTTTGCCAAGGCCGGTCAGGAGATGCGAATCATAAATATGTGGGTGCCATTTGTGAATGCGCGATGGCAGGCACTGCTCAACACGGCCCGCGTGTTTAAAGAAAGTCCCGTCAAAGCCTCGGCAAAAGCGGGCGCATTGATCGTTGCGCCGGGCGTGACGACATACTTCTGGAACTCCCTGAATTTTCCAGACCTCTATGAAGATGTGCCTCGCTGGATCAAAGATACCTATTTCCCAATCATTGTCGGTGAAGAAAAGGACGAGCAAGGCAATCGCGTGCCCAAGATGGTACTGATTCCAAAAGGCGACGTCGGGCAGATCTTCTATAACCCGATCGAGTACGCCCTCGACTATGTCCGCAAAGGCGAGCCGAGCAACTTCAGCAAGCTCGCATTGGAATGGATGAGTCAACTGGCTCCGATCCCATTCACGCGTGATGGAGAGCTATCCGTGACCCAATTCCTTTCCGGAGCGATGCCTCCGATTCTGCGTACTCCAATAGAACTTGCTACGAATCAATCATTCTTCACCGGAGGCCCGATTGTTCCTAGACGCCTCGAACAAGTTTCGCCAACCGAGCAGTACGACGAAAAAACACCGCAGGCGGCGGTGGTCGTAGGTCGAGCGCTCGGTGTCTCGCCAATGAAGATGGCCTATGGGCTTGGCGGCCTCCTCGGAGGTTTCGGCCGTGAAGCAATAGACCCGGCAAAAATTCTGCAAAGCACCGCCAGCCGATTTTACCGATCCGCCGGAGGCGAGAAGCGGAACCAAGCATGGAATCTGAAAGACGAAGCGGTGGTCGGATACAGCACCGCGCGCGAGCAGGCTAAGCGGGCGATTGAGGAGAACGATATAAAAACTGCGACGGCAATCATTGAAAACTGGAACGCATCAGCAGAAAAGATATTGCCGGACATCCTGCCATACCTCGCTCAAGATGATCCGCAGGAAGCGCAAAAAATAAGTTCGTCGGTGACATTCCAGCCGCAAGACATTGCCCGGCTGCAAAGGTCGGTCTACGACGAACAAGTCGGGGAAGCGGAGCGGAAAGGAACAACGCCCCAGCTTAATCCGAAGCTGACGAAAGACAGTCTCCGCTCAATTCGCACAGGCAAAGAAGACCCGCTCGCAACGATCGGACAAATGTTCCCGACTGAGGAACTTCAGCAGACAGACCTGAAGCAAATGAGGCAGGGATTACGGCAATGAAGGCTTCGGCTCAATTTGCTGGCGCATTTCCCGGAGTTTGTCTGACTGAACAGCATCTCGCACCATCGGGTCGAAATTCAACCATAGATAAAGCCCGATGCCGAGACTCACCACCGCAAGCACCGCGATTAGCGCAAATAATCTTTTTTGAGCTGTAGACATAGACCCTTGTGTTGTAGCTTACACTCGGCTCAAAAAGCAAATCCGTTATGGAACACCCAAATTACCAAAACCAAATACAGGACAAGAGGCTCGACAACCTCGAAAAAAGCGTCGACGAGATCAAGAACAACCATCTGCCCCACATCGATGGGAAACTGACGCGGGTAGGCACCGATGTCGATTGGCTCAAACGGTTTTTCTGGATTGTCGCTACAGCCTCGGTCGGCGGGCTTATCGCGGCCTTGCTTAACTTGCTAATTACCCTTAATAAATAACGCCATGAATATCATTCAAAAAAAGTCTCCTAACTTCTGGGCCGGGCGCAAAGGTTATCGACCGGAAGGAGTGGTCATTCACATTATGGATGGCACGCTTGTCGGCACCGATTCGTGGTTCGCAAATCCAGCTTCGTTAGTGAGCTCGCACTACGGCATCGGACGAACCGGTGAAGTCCATCAGTATGTGAAAGAAGAAGATACAGCCTGGCATGCAGGCCGGGTAGATGCGCCGGTCTGGAAACTGATAAAGTCGAACATTAATCCCAATCTTTACACGGTTGGTATCGAGCACGAAGGAAAGCCGGATGATGTTTGGACAGATGCGATGAAGCAGTCGAGTGCAGCATTGATCCGCGAGATTTGCCAACGATGGCAGATACCAATTGACCGCAATCACATCGTCGGCCACTTCGAAATATTTTCGAAGAAGCCGAACTGCCCGGCGAGCAATAAGAAAATAATCGACGATCTCGTCGCACTGGCCGGTGGTCAGCAAACACAAACAGCACATCCTTCGCAGGTCGAAGAAGGAGTGAGAAAAATTGAAGAAGGACTCGCACAAATAAAAAATTCCTTAAAATAAATTATGGAGATTCTTAAATCCGCGAGCAAAGTTGTATTCGTCCTGATGGCTCTGGCAACGATAGGTGCGCTCTTTTTGGGCAAAATCTCAGGCGATCAATTTTTGCTTCTCGCTGGAATGGCTTTCTCGTTCTACTTTTCCAACAAAGGAGATACGACCCAGCCGTTCGCAGGAAAATAAAGTCGAAAGTTTATCAAAAGCCCGGCGTCGCACCGGGCTTTTGTGTTTTAATTGGTCTGACAAATAAAAATATAAGGAAAAGATAAAGGTTCAAGCGACCAAAAATCTGGACTTGTCTGACAACGACTTATAAAATTCAATTACTATGGCTTTCGTGTTTGACTTCCTTGGCGCGAAGGAATATCTTTCCGTTTGGCATAGCGGGAGACTGGTGTCGACTGGTCTGTCGTCAAACACATTAACTTAAAAATACCTATCTCATTGTTCCCGATAGGGATCAATCGGCCGCAAGGTCGAGGATGCGACACAATGGGGTTC
>JBAZTN010000079.1:0-11898 GCA_041661895.1 Methylobacter sp.
CAGTAAAAAATGGACCATGCCTTTACATGACTGGAAAGCCGCTTTGAATCGGTTTAGTATTCAATTCGACGACCGAATGCCGAACCATTAACAAACTCCGTTTACACAAAATTCAGGACACCCTCGTATAGAGAGCACCTACCTTTAGATCTTCAATTTCAACCCTAATTTTAGAGCGTGGGGGATCAGATCTTTTCACGCATTTGAGCTGTTCGCCAGCGTAAACATCAGCGATGGTTAGTGCAATAAGTAATGCACAAGATAAGAGTGGTAACATTTTACGTTTCATTGGATTTACCTCATTTAAAATTAAGGTTATAAAATTTTGTGCAGAAAGGATCGACGAAAACAATGCCAATGAACGTCAATTCAATCCGTTTACAGTCAATTCCTTTAGCAATCCAAAAGGTTCAATTCAACGAAAATTTTTTAAAGGTGAAATGTCGGGCATAAATAGCATGCCCGATCCATAGGGCTGAGAATTAAATAAATGCTGTGGGCGATGTTTCGGCAAAAACTGTAGTAGTAAATATTAGAAAGATTACGATACATAGTATTTTCATTGTTCTCGGTATACAAATAGTTGTAAATACCTAACGTCCCGCTTGAGTGCAATGTTGGGGCTACAGCACCCCGCGCTCTATCTCTTGCAGATAGATAAACTCAGGAGCTTTTACTCCGGCCTTTTTCCTGATTTCTACCAGCTCTGGAGACTCATAGAATCGCCGTGCATTGTCCAATGATGACCATTCGTAGAAGTGGACGATATTGTTTGCGTCGTAGTCCTGCACGAAACCAAGTTAAAAACGGGGTGGCGAAAGAGCCGGCTGCCCCGCCTCGTGCAGAGTGTGGACAGGAAAACTTTGCATTATA
This sequence comes from Methylobacter sp., assembly GCA_041661895.1. Lineage (GTDB taxonomy): Bacteria > Pseudomonadota > Gammaproteobacteria > Methylococcales > Methylomonadaceae > Methylobacter_A. The sequence goes on from JBAZTN010000079.1 coordinate 874, forward strand.
ACTGCGCTCCGCTTTAGCGCCGTGCTGGGCGCGCAATATAACATGACTCCCGTAATGATTTGACGCCGTGTAAGATGGTCTTGCATTAACGGTTTATGAGCCCATTGCATCCCACGAAAAGTACCCCGTTTCCGAAAAAGCCATTAGCACCATATGCTGCAAAAACTGCTGCGTATCCAACAGTACCTGTTGTTAAGCTGTATATATACGAGCAATTTAGCACCTGAATCATCCAAAACTTACGGCTCCAGCACCGCTACCTGAATAGCCAACCGGATAAGCCGCCCTCTTTACTTCCAGGTACTTCAGGCACTCCGGGCATCTGCTAAGGCTGTGCTCGACAGACTTGAGCATTTTGGCACCAATAATGCTTTTACTTACCCTATAGTGTTTTTTTAATCGGCTGATTGCTTAACGGCTACCCCATGTCATTGGCATAAAGCCCAAAAACCGATAGTTGCAGAATATTATGTGCCTCATTATCCATAAACCCAAAGGTGTTAAAGTTCACCTAGATTTGCTGCATTCAGCCAGCCAATACAATCCTCACGGCTATGGCTTAATGGCACTCACCGGCCCGCAAAAAATCAGTATTCACAGACATCACTGCACTAACTTTGATGAGTTGCGCCGTGCTTATTTGCAGGTGGCAAAATATGAATGTGTGATACACCTTCGTTTACGCACACGGGGCAGCATAACCAGAACGAATACGCATCCGTTTCAAGTGACCAAATCGATTTACATGGCCCACAACGGCACCCTGAACATTCATTGCCGCCTGCCCGGCCGCTCTGATAGTTGGCATATTGTGAATGATTACTTGACCCCGCTATTGCAGCACACCCCGAAAATACTGCATAACGAAGTGTTTCAACAATACATCGCCGCTAAAATAGGGCCTAACAACCGAATGGTGTTTATGGATGCACAACAGAGGAAAACAATTATTATCAATCAGCAGTTGGGCGTTGAGTATCAAGGCCTATGGCTGAGTAATACCAGATGGTTTGATGCTGCCAGTTTCGGGCTATCAACATTTGATTCACTCAGCAACACGACTCAAATCCTTAAAGAACCTAAGCTCAAACTTTTCCAGACTTTACGCAGCCCCAAGTTAAGCCATTTTCCCTATTCACCCGTATCCATTTAGTCGGGAGGTCGGGCACCAAAAGTAGGCGCTGTACGACTGCATGGATGCAGGAGGTAGAGCAATGCAGGAGCAATTGCCGAGGCGACAGCTTTTCGTTAACCGACATTTCTACTGCGTTGACAGCTTCTATCTCCGATTGACAAGTCGATTAACCACCTTTCGGTCCCGCAAACCACCAAATTATCAGACCGACAACGGGCAGCAGTAAAATCAAAATCACCCATAAAACTTGCGATCCAGTTGTAGCGCCACTTTTTATGATGCTAATAATGGCCCAGATGTCCAGGACAAGCACGATAAAACCTAGAAAACCGCCGACTTCAATATCCATATGTCCTCCTAACAGGTTTGTGTTTAATAAATAAACTATTTTGCATCAACAGTTTCAGACTCTACGCTTAAAAAATAGATGAGTTCTGTACGGTAACGCACATTGCTCAGCTATCGACGAAAAGTACGATCAGCGTATGATGTTGATTTTTGCCAACGTCCACTTTTTATAGCAATGGTGAACCTTATGAATTTAAAAAAAATAGATCTAATAGAGGCTGATTTGTCCAAAGCCTGCAACTACATTGCCAAACAGTTTGCAGCGCACAGCTGGTGGCCATCCGAACAACCGGGCGAGGCAAAGCGGGAGTTTGAATTGATGAAAGGCAGCGCAACCGCTTTGAATCTATGGTGCGAGCGATGGCTGGATGCCGGGCAATGTAAAAAGTTGGAAAAAGAGCTTCGATCCTAGCAGGGCAACAGCTTTTTGTTGGGAATCAGGCTTAGGCCAAAATAAGTCCATCCCATTGCCTTACTGCTTTAATCCAGCGATTGTCGTTAGTATTATGCCTTGTATGGGATGAGGTCGTTATTATCTTGAGTCAGAAGTTGAATTAGTTTCGGGTGCACAAACAGCTTCTCTTTTCCGGCCTGAATTTCATAAAGGACACCAATATCAGACAGCTGCTTAAGGTAGACCGAAGCAGTTTGCCGCTTGGCAATATCCTGTTGCACCAAATCCTGTATCCGGCAATAAGGTTGCTCAAAAATCACTTGTATCAGCTCATGGCTATAAATTTTGGGTAGTCGATCGCGAACATATTCCGTTGTTTGTTCAATCAACTCCCGCACCGCTTCAATTTTTCGGGTGGTCCAGCCAGCACTCGTTTCTACGGTTTTAAGCATAAAAATTATCCAGTCTTGCCAGTTCTGGTTCCTGGTAACCCCGAGCAGCAGGCGATAGTAGTCCTGTTTATTTTGGACGATATAACGGCTTAAGTAGAGGATGGGCAGGCTGAGGAGTTCTTGCTCAATGAGAAACAGAATATTAAGAATACGCCCGGTGCGGCCATTACCATCAGTGAAGGGATGAATGGCCTCAAACTGATAATGGGCAATCGCCATTTTTATCAACGGATCGATGTCGTCATCTGTATGTAAAAAAGCTTCCCAGTTGCTCAGCAGAGTGCGGATTACCTGTTCGCCCACCGGTGGTATATAGATTACTTCCCCGGAAAATTGATTACTTAGCGTGGTTCCAGGGACTTTGCGGACATCCATTTGTACCGATTTAATGGTGCTGCAAATTTCCATAGCCGTATTGGTACATAACGGCCTACGCTTCAGTTCTTCAAACCCCTGACGAAGAGCCGTCCGGTAACGCAATGCTTCTTTAGTCATGGGATCAGCCTGACTGTCTTCTTGTGCGTACTGGAAAAGTTTATCGGTGGTGGTGACGATGTTCTCGATTTCAGAACTGCCTTGGGCTTCCAGCAGGGGCAGTAAATTAATCAATAAACCTTGGTTGGGTAGCAATTCACCGGCTTTTTTTAGCTCTGCCAATGCCGCCCGCGCAGGAATACACGCTTTTAAAACCGCAACATTTTCAAATTCTGATGCAGGTGGTAATAACGGCAAATGGTTATAAGGTTGATCTGGTTGCCACGTCATATTTAACAATGCTTAATATTTCGACATGTAGTGACTATATGTCGATACGATAAACATGTAAAGAGAACATGTACAAATATATTGATATTTTCGACATGTGGCCACAGATTGCTCCTTACCGAGCTTGGCTATCTATGTTCAATTAACGATGTACGGGTAATTTCCACAAACTCATAGATTTCTAGCGCCCCAACAATCGCGGATAAATTTTTCGCGAATATGCCTTCAAGCTCCCGGTTACTAATATTTCCCGTCGACACCAACAGCAACTTATAAGGCACCCCCGCAAGCAAAAAAGAGTTAACGAAATCAGCATCCTTAGTAACAACAATGCGTTGTTCTTCCACCGAAATCTCGTTGATCCGCCAATCCGGTGTGCGGTTTCCAGACGGCAAATCTAATGTATGTAAAACGTCGTGTCCCGACCACTTCAGACTTGCCGCAAGATGTCGCGGTAGTTGCGCATCGACAAGAAATTTCATGCCGCCAGCATTTCAATTCGTTTAACCTTAACAAGACAAGAGGCAAACTCCAATGCAGCCATAATGTCTTCCCTTTCTAGGTCCTCGTAGTCTGCGAGAATCTCATCGACGCTCATACCGGAACTCAGCCATTCCAGGATGTTTTCAACAGGATAACGCAAGCCACGGATAGTAGGTTTGCCATGACAAATGTTAGCATCCATCGTAATCCGCTCGGATAATAATTCAGTCATATCAGTCACCGTATAAATATTGTTTTATTTACTTGCATGCAAGGTTCGGGATCGTGTGGTAGAGCCTAATGAAAACCAGCACAGTCAATTCCAAATATCAATCATGCTCAGACGAAGTTCAAAAAGCCGGACGAGGTATATTACCTCATCCGCAGATTTTTCCGTAGAATTCAAAGTCGGGTAAGTTCGGCAGCAGTTTTCGATGCTGGACATTTCTACTGATTAACTCGTACTATGCAAAACATGCGGTGTAATGCGGCTAACGCCTATTGCACCTTACGGATTGTGTCTTACAGCGTTCCGATGAATTATTCATAAGTGAATTGAACACCATTAAGTTGGGTTACCTTCTTGTTGCTATTACCATTGCTGCCACCAACTTTTACAGAAAAATTAGAATCCCACGTTAAGGTGTAATTATCTGGATAGCCTGCTGCAATGTAGATGTTTCCTGGCTCATTCGAAAGGTCATCGCCAGATTCGAGAAGCGATATCTGAGATGAATATCCAGTGGTCGCACCACAGCTACGCTCAAATAGCACTAACTTCAGTTTTTCATTTGGTGATGTGCTAGAGGTAATCACTGTATTCGCACACATTCCTGAAACTAAGAAATATCCGGCAACGAACAAAAAAATGAGGAAAGCACCAAATAAGATTCCGATGAATTTTATTATTGTTGCCATCGTTTTTTGCGCCGCTAACGTTTGAAATAAGGGACGCACTTTAGTGCGTCCCGCTTGACTGCAGGGTTATGGTACAGAGTATCTACAGGGCTACCCAAAATATGGCGTTAAGAACCCGCATGGTGCGGCTCGACCTGTGACGTGAATTTATGTTTCTCCAGCAGCCGGAAAAGGAAGTTGAAGAACTGTTCCATTAGCCAGGTAATGCCAGAACTATAGGATGTGCTGAACGTAGTGAAGTGCATCAATCGCGAATGATGCGCCTCGTGCCTCGGCACATCCTATGGTCTGAGCGCCACAATGGTGAGTTTGTATTGTAAACGGTGAGCAGAAAAGCGTTGCCCACCCTACGTCTTTAAATGCCCATAAGCCGGCAACGTTTCCAACCGTTTATCTTCCAGCGGTTTGCCTACCGTAAAATGATAAAGGCTTTGGAATTTATCGTCCTTGATGCCTAGTATCTCATGCACGCTGTCATCAAAGTAACAGCCGATGCCTGTGCCGCGAATGCCTGCCGCTTCCGCTTCCAGATACAGCGTTTGGCCTATCAAGCCGCATTCCCAGAACAAGCGGCGGTAAAGCCACGGAGCTGCTTCGATGGTTTCGCCAAATTCCACAACCATTCCCAGGCTGAAGGCGCTGTCGCTGGCGATGGGTTGATGGCAGGAAACTGTTTTGGCGATCTGCTTGCAATCTCCTGCATACAGATGATAAAGGGGAATTTCTTCGGATACTTTTTGCCAGTCAAAATCTGCTATTGTTGCGGCCTGCAATTTTGCCAGGGCATCGTTATGTCTTGGCAGCGCATAGATGCCGGGGGCTAGGCCTTCAACGCGATGGACAAAAATAAACAGGTGGATTTTCGGCGGCCAGCGCCACAGTTCGAATGCGGCTGTGGTCGGTAACACTGCGGCCAGCATCCGGTAAAAATTGGTCTGTGGTATCGGCGGCATTTTGCCATCAAACTGTTGGGCACTGCGGCGTTGGCGGATGATTTCCGTCGCTGTTTTTGTGCAGGATGATTTTATAATTTGTTGACGGACTGCTTGCCGCTCAGGCTCTTCAGTTCGCGGTTTGCTTGCGGCAGTTGTGACTTCATCAATGATCGGCCACTTATACATATGATAGGCGCGAAGACTATCGGCTTTTCCGAACCAGGTTCCTGCTTGCGCAGCTTCCAGCAGGGCCTTGACATCCAATGGCTTGCTATCGGCATGTGTATTAATCTGGCAAATAATATCGGGGGATTCATGTTCCTGTTTTTTGAAATCATCCCGATCAAGCCCTAATAGCCTGGCGATGTCCTCATCCGACCATTCGGCCAGTAATTCCACCGACCAGCCCAACGTCGCCGCCGCGTACCGCAACGCTCCCAAGGCATGGCCTAAATCATGCTGGCAGTAGCGGTAAGCTCTCTCTCCGTATTTCCATGCTTCCCGCCAATGGATGGAAGACAAGCCGATGAGAATGCCGGAATCGGGGGAATTGTCGGAAAACCGACAACGCTGTTCAAGGCTATGATCGTGGCTGACATAGTGGTAAACGCCTGATTTGATAAAGCCATTGCCGGTGCTGATCAGGTAGGCCTCAGTCGGGTGCAGGTTGCCGCTGGAAGGATTGCAGCGTAATGCCCAGCGGCTGGGGCCGAATTGTTTCCATGCCGACAGGCCAAAGGCTAATTCCAGCAATAAACTGGTATTAGTCATGTTTAATGGTTTTACCGGTATTGTTTCCGGGTGATCCAGGTCGGTAAATAACGGTTCGAGTTCGGTGCCGGGTTTGGGCAGAGAGATAATCTCGCAACCGGAAAAATGCCGGAATTGATCGGGTTGGTCTTCCCAGTCAATTGATTCGGGGCCTTTGGCGTATCGCTCCAGGCGGTGCTTGGTGCGATTGTGGTAGTTCAGGACGGTTTCTGTTTGCTTATTCATAATGCGTTAAATCCAAGGAGGAAAAGCCCTCTGCCAAAGGGGAAGGGCTTTTCCCCGTCACTGTCTGCTTCATTACATAGTTGGCAGATTAATTAACCCACTTGGGCTCCATAGCCAAATCTTCAAGCCAGCAGCCGACCGGATTGCCGAGATTCATGTCTTTATCTTCAAAGCGCACCAGAAAAACGCTGCGACTCGGTTCTTCTTCGACATGCCCGATCATGGTTATTACACCACGAGTTCCGGCTTCGGCTAATATCTTGCCTTCGGCACCACCGGGTATTGAGCCATCATCGGTAATCGTCTTCGCCGCATAGACTACATCGCCTAAGTCTAAATCTTCTACATTCATTTCATATCTCCGTTTATTTTGTAGCAAACCTTACATTGTCAGCTGATTGTGTGATTGAAACCTGTTTGACACTACGTTGTTTAGTGTATGACTGATTTATTAAAACCTTATTAAACAATCAATTAATTAATAAATAACGAATTGGCATACAGGTTGCTATAAGTGTTTACAAGAACGATGCCAATCCATTCAGGAGACTTTACATGATTACATTAACAGAAAAGGCCATCACTGCAGTCGGCCGCTTTATTGCCAGCTCGGGAACACCTTCAGCAGGTTTACGGATAGAAGTCACCGACGGCGGTTGTTCAGGTTATCAATACGGCTTGAAACTCGAAGGCAGCCACACGCCGGAAGACACCGTCATTGATTGCGGCGAGGTGAAAGTGTTTATCGATCCGGCCAGTCTGCCGATGCTTGACGGCATGTCCGTCGACTTTCTCGACAGCATCGACGGTTCGGGATTCAAGTTTACCAATCCTAATGCGGCTAAAAGTTGCGCTTGCGGCACTTCGTTTAATACCAGTGCCGATGGCACCGGAACTAAAACCTGTTCTTAACCAAACCAATTAATCCGTAGGATGTGCTGACGAAGGAAGCGCATCAATCGCGAGTGATGCGCTTCGTACCTCAGCGCATCCTACAACCCATTTTAAGAGGATAAAACCATGTGGGACTATTCAGACAAAGTTAAAGAACATTTTTTTAACCCAAAAAATGCAGGTGCGGTCGTTGATGCCAATGCGACAGGCGAAGTGGGTTCAATCAGCTGCGGCGATGCGTTACGGCTGACCCTGAAGGTTGAAGATGAAAGTGAAATCATCCTTGAGGCAGGCTTTCAAACCTTTGGTTGCGGGTCGGCGATTGCTTCGTCATCCGTGCTGACCGAGATCATTAAAGGCATGACGCTGGATGAAGCTGCAAAGGTGACAAATCAGGATATTGCCGATCAACTCGAAGGCTTACCGCCAGAGAAAATGCATTGTTCGGTCATGGGACGCGAGGCGCTGCAAGCGGCGATAGCGAATTATCGCGGCGAAGAGTGGAAGGATGATCATGAAGAAGGTGCACTGATCTGCAAATGTTTTGCGATTGATGCGGTGATGATCGAGGAAATGATCTGGGCAAACAAATTGCGCACCGTTGAAGATGTTACCAACTTCACCAAAGCGGGCGGTGGTTGCGCGGCTTGCCATGAGGACATTGAAGCGATACTGGAAAAAGTGCTGGCGGAAAAAGGCGAAAAGTTTGACCCAAATGCAGCACCTGTAGAGCAGCCTGTAAAAATAGCAGCCGTTAAAGCGCCGTTGACCAATTTGCAGCGCATCAAAAGAATCGAGGAAGTGCTGGAGTCGCTAAGACCCGCACTGATGGCGGACGGCGGTGACGTGGAGTTGGTCGAAGTCATCGGCAACACCGCTTACGTCAACATGACCGGCGCGTGTAACGGTTGCCAGATGGCGGCGATGACGGTTGCGGGAATTCAACAGCGCTTGATGGAAGTGATGGGCGAATTCATCAAAGTGGTGCCCGCATCACAAATGCCGACGGCTGCCGGGATGCAGGATGAAGAGCACGGCAAACTGGTCAAAATAGGGGCTGTGTCATGACTGATATTTATCTGGATAACAATGCCACGACCAAGGTTGATCCTGCGGTGGTCGATGTGATGATTCCCTATTTCCTTGAACAATACGGAAATCCGTCATCCATCCATAAATTCGCCGACGGCGTGGCGCGGGGACTTAAACAGGCCCGGCAACAGGTTCAGGCCTTGATCGGTTGCGAGCATGATTCTGAAATCATTTTCACCTCTTGCGGCACCGAGTCCAATTCCACGGCGATTCTTTCCGCGATTAAGGCGCAGCCGGACAAGAAAGAAATCATTACCACCATGGTGGAGCATCCAGCCATTTTAAGCGTGTGCGATTATCTTGAAAAAGAAGGTTACACCATTCACAGAATGCCGGTTGATAAGGCCGGACGCTTGAACCTTGAAGCCTATAAAAAATTGCTTTCCGATAAGGTGGCGATTGTATCGGTGATGTGGGCCAACAATGAAACGGGCACGATTTTCCCGGTCGCACAAATGGCGGAAATGGCAAACGCCGCAGGCGTGATGTTCCATACCGATGCGGTACAGGCAGTGGGCAAGATTCCGATGATGTTGCAGGACACCAAGATCGATATGTTGTCATTATCGGGACATAAATTGCATGCGCCCAAAGGCATCGGTGTTTTGTACCTGCGACGCGGTACGCGTTTTCGCCCTTTGCTGCGCGGAGGTCATCAGGAGCGCGGCAGAAGGGCAGGGACCGAAAACAGCGCGTCCATTGTCGGCCTGGGAAAAGCCTGTGAGCTGGCGTTAGAGTATATCGAATATGAAAACACCAAAGTCAAAGCCATGCGCGACCGTCTTGAACAAGGCATTACCGAGCAGATTCCGCATTGTTTTGTAACCGGCGACATGTACAACCGTCTGCCTAACACCACGGACATAGCCTTTGAATATATAGAAGGCGAGTCAATTTTGATGTTATTGAACAAGGCCGGTATCGCGGCATCGAGCGGTTCAGCCTGCACCTCCGGCTCCCTGGAACCTTCGCATGTAATGCGGGCCATGGACATTCCTTACACCGCCGCGCACGGCACGATCCGCTTTTCATTTTCGCGCTATAACACCATGGCGGACGTGGATGCGGTCCTGGAAGTGATGCCTGGCATTGTTGCTACCTTGCGCAAGTTGTCGCCGTATTGGGATGGAACTGGCCCTGTGGCCGATCCTGAAAAAGCGTTTGCACCGACTTATGCGTAGTTCGTAAAAAAGCCCTCCCAAAGGTAGCGGGTTAGGTTACGCTCGTTCCTAAGCTCCAGCTTGGGAACGCAGTGTGGGAAGCTCAAGCTTCCTGAAACACAGAAAGCTCGAGCTTTGGTCAGTATAAGTTTGTTCTGCTCTCATTATTACGGTGGGCTTATTTCATCTTGAATAAATTGCGCAGTGCTAAACCAAACAAAAACACAGCCAACAGCGAAATAGCCTTGTGGATCATTAGCGCGGCAGTAAACGCCACGCTTTTACAGCCTTCGTCGGGAAATAGATCGCAACGTAGACTATCACTCCATTTGTCCAGTCCTGGCAACGGTAAGGCTTGCAGCAGAGTGAACTGGATTAAATCGTAGCGGATTTGACAATCTACATGAGTCAGTAATCGCTGAAAAATGAATACGGCCGGAACAGTAGGCGACGTACACATTGCGGCGCACGTTGAGCTTCTTCCGCCATTTCCAAGCGAAAAAATCGCTGTTCATCGTGGGTTGCTTGATGTTGGGAAAATGCCAGTTTGAGTGTGCGGTAAGCACGGGCGGCGATGTCATTTTCTGTAGGGTCGGATGAAGGTTCAGGAAATTCTGCACGGTCAAACGTAGTGTCTTGATGTAGTTTGCAGTTATGGAATAGTGGTGCTTTTGCAAATTTTGTCCGCCTGTGTGCATCAATGCAACCAAATGAGGTACGTCCCTCAAATGTGCGTCCAGAAAAATCAACTCGATCAGTAAAGTTTGCACCAGCGAATGAAATTGATTTAAAAGATTCAGGACTTAATCCCCGCTCTTCTGCCCAAACTTTTATCTCCTCAAATTCGTCTGAACATTCGCTGTATTGGCTTCTTAATGAAGCCCAAGTTCGACTAATAAATGTTGCGGATATTCCGAATTCCGCAAATTCAAAATTTGTATCATTACCAAATTGAGTACCCTCAAAGCTAGCACCATTCCCAAGTTTAGCCGTATTAAATTTGGCGCCATCACCAAATTGTGCACCATCAAAACATACATAGTCGCCAAATTGCGCAATTGTAAATATTGCTCCTTCTATAAATTGAGCTCCTCTAAAGATAGCTCTATATCCAAATCTAGCATCGTAAAAACTAGGGCAATATCCTAATTTTGCACCAATAAAATTTGCAGATTCACCAAACCTTGCGCCAACAAAGTTAGCCTGACCGAATTGAGCATTTTTAAAGCTGGCTCCATGACCAAATATAAAGCTATCAAAATGAATATGTTCTTTCCTAAAATCGAATCCACTGAAATCGGCAGCGTTGCTTACACCGAAACCAAATGCTTGAGATGGATACTTCAACCGCCAAGCGTTCGCTGCGAGACAGGAGTCGAGTAGTCCCCAGAAGCGATAGTGCATGTGTTTTTACGCAGCGTTTTGTGCGGAGTGAAAATGCAGGCTTTCCGAA
>JBAZTN010000079.1:11908-12465 GCA_041661895.1 Methylobacter sp.
CGGCTGGGGCAGCCGCAGGCATTAGCGGTCGTGTGTTTTTTGCTGCTTGTTGGGCAGGGATGCCCAAAAAAGCTTTCGCAAAAATAGCGACTCCCCGACCAAGCTTCTCTACCCAACCGCGCCAAAGCCAAACAACCCGCCTGAGTAATATTATCCGGCGTACCATTTTCAGGAACAGAAAATACTTCCGCATACAGCGGGTCGAGCGGTCCATTGTCCATTTAAAGCATTCTCCGAAACGAATGTTGATGATTTTGTAAACGACACATAAGCTTGTCGCCGTGTTACGTGGAGCTTCATTCGCTCAAATCGTTAGCCATGTTTTTTCCTCTTTTCTAGCGCCATGTACGAGCTGATAGACCATAGATCGCAACCCTTTTTCACCCCACATCCGCCAGCAAGCTCTCATAAGGTATGCTCAATCCGTCGTGTAAACGTTTTATCATTCTCAGGCTCAACGGGCGTTTACGATTAAGCACTTCCGAAACGCGTCCGCTGCTGCCGATATAGGCTTCCAGATCGCGGTTATTCAGGTTTTGTTGCTCCATCCTGAATTT
>JBAZTN010000080.1:0-12430 GCA_041661895.1 Methylobacter sp.
GGTGCAAAACTCATTTGAAGATGCCATTAAAGCGCGTGAAGATGAACAACGATTAATCAATGAGGCGGAAGCATATTCTAATGATGTTGTGCCGAAAGCGCGTGGCGCAGCAGCAAGAAAGATACAGGAAGCTGAAGGTTACAAAGAGCAAGTCATTGCTCAGGCAGAAGGCGAAACCAACCGTTTTTCTAAATTACTTACTGAGTATAATAAGGCTCCTGAGGTGACCAGAAAACGTCTTTATATTGAAGCCATGGAATCAGTATTATCCGAAACCAATACCATTATGGTTGATGTCAAAGGTAGCAATAATATGCTTTATTTGCCATTGGATAAGATGATTCAACAACAACCATCAATGCAGCAAACGAGTGTTCCTCAAGGTACTGTAGATCAACCTCATCAAGAAGGGGCTCAAGCACAGCCTCAACTGCAACCACAACCACAACCTGCTGCGCGGGCTTTAACTCGCGGTCGTGACGCAAGGGGACGCTAATGATACAGAATAAAATATTGGTAGGTATCGGCGCATTGTTGTTTATTGGCATGATGTGCGTATTTACAGTTGGTGAAACAGAAAATGCAATTAAATTTCGTTTAGGCGAGATCGTAAAAGACGATTATGAGCCTGGCCTACATTTTAAAATACCGTTTATCAATAACGTAAAAAAGTTTGATAAACGTATTCAAACTATGGATGCGAAGCCTGAACGCTTTTTAACGGCTGAAAAGAAAAACGTCATTGTTGATTCTTTTGTTAAATGGCGCATTGGTAATGTAAAAACTTTTTATACCGTTGTTGCCGGTGATGTAGATCAGGCTAATTTGCGACTGGATCAAATTATTAAAGACGCGTTTCGTGGCGAATTTAGTAAGCGAAATATTAAGCAGTTGGTTTCAACCGATCGACAGGCTATTCGTGAAATCCTGATCAAAAATTCCAAACCTCTTGCGGCTGACTTAGGTATGGAAATTATTGATGTTCAGGTAATGCGGATCGACTTGCCAGACGAAGTCAGTAGTTCTGTGTTCCGCAGAATGGAAGCAGAACGTGAGCGGGTTGCCCGTGAGTTCCGCTCACAAGGCTCTGAAGCAGCAGAAAGAATTCGCGCTGATGCTGATAGACAACGGGTTGTTACCATGGCTAACGCGTTCAGAGATGCAGAAAAACTGCGTGGTGAAGGCGATGCAAAATCTGCTGAAATCTATGCTCAAGCCTATGGTGCTGATCCTGAATTCTTCACTTTTTATCGTAGCTTGAATGCCTATAAAAAGACTTTTTCAAGTTCGAGTGTGATGGTGCTTGATCCTGATTCTGACTTCTTTAGATATTTTAAACAGCAGAAATAGGCTAAGACAAGATTCCCAAGCCTGGCTTGGGAACCAGTAACCAACGCTCCGCATGCGGGGCGTTTTGTTTGAGTGGACTCACAAAACATGCAACAAAAAGACTCTTGGCTTTTGCCTGACGGCATAGAAGAGATTTTGCCGGAAGAGGCTAAACATCTTGAAAGCTTGCGGCGTAAGATATTGGATACGTTCGCTTGCTGGGGCTATGAACTAGTTATTCCTCCCTTCATAGATTATCTGGATTCCTTGTTGACCGGTTCTGGTCACGATCTGGAATTGCAAACCTTTAAGCTGACCGATCAGATCAGTGGTGAAATGCTCGGCGTAAGGGCAGACATGACGCCACAGGTAGCCAGAATAGATGCTCACAATCTGAAGCATGAATGGCCAACCCGTCTTTGCTATGCAGGAACTATCTTGCGTACCAAAGGCGATCCGCTTGAAAAGACCAGAAGCCCAATGCAGATTGGCGCCGAACTTTATGGCCATGCCGGCAAAGAAAGTGATGTAGAAATCATCCGATTGATGCTGGAAATGCTGGCAATGGCGGGATTGCAAGATGTACATCTCGATTTAGGGCATGTTGGTATATACCGGGCATTATCAAGACAGGCTGGGTTGACTGATGTGCAGGAAGCCGAATTATTTGATGTATTGCAGCGCAAGGCCAGGCCTGAGCTTCAGGAGTTGATGGCCGACTACAGCATCGATAGTGATCTTAAAGCCATGTTCCTGAAATTACCGGAGCTGAATGGCGGCAAGGAAACTATCAGCAAAGCCCGTACAGTTTTATTGGCGGCTAATGGTGAGGTAAAGCAGGCTTTGGCCGATTTGGAAGCGATTGCGGAAAAGCTGGAAGTCAGTTTTCCATCATTGCCGGTTAGTTTCGATTTGGCTGAATTACGCGGTTATCATTACCATACGGGCATAGTTTTTGCGGCTTTCGTCCCGTCTGTAGGCAGGGAAATTGCCAGAGGTGGCCGTTATGACAATATCGGCGCCATCTTTGGTCGTGAGCGTCCCGCGACTGGTTTTAGTGCGGACTTGAAGTTATTGTCTGCGCTAAGCAAAACATCCTTCATAAAAGAGCCGCGGGCATTGATTTTCGCTCCGTATCTTGACGATGCAGCGTTAAATGAAAAAATCAGAGATTTACGCGCTCAGGGACTGGCAGTTGTTCAGCAATTGCCGGGGCAAGCCGGGACTGCGCAAGAACTCGGTTGCACATCTGTCTTGGAACAAGATCATCAAAACTGGTTCGTAAGAACCTTAGCTTAGTCTGGAATAATTATGGGAAAAAATGTTGTTGTCATCGGTACCCAATGGGGTGACGAAGGAAAAGGTAAGCTCGTTGATTTGTTAACGGAACAAGCGGAAGCTGTCATCCGTTTTCAGGGTGGTCACAATGCGGGACACACCCTGGTTATACAGGGAGAAAAAACGGTTTTGCATCTTATTCCCTCCGGCATTCTGCGGGAAAACGTCCAGTGCATGATCGGCAATGGCGTGGTTTTATCGCCCAATGCCCTGCTGGAAGAAATTGAATTACTGGAAAAAGCCGGGATCCCTGTCAGAAATCGTTTGCTGATTAGTGAAGCCTGTACATTGATATTGCCGGTTCATGTTGCGATTGACCAGGCGCGTGAAATAGCACGGGGCAGCAAGGCGATTGGCACAACGGGCCGTGGTATAGGGCCTGCGTATGAAGACAAGGCGGCCAGACGAGGCCTGCGCGCCGGAGACTTTTTAAACCCTGCGGTTTTTGCCGAAAGGTTTAAGGAGCTGGTCGAATACCATAACTTTATGCTGACCAATTACTATCATACGGATCCCGTTGATTATCAAAAGGCTCTTGATGAGGCGTTAAGCCTGGGCGAGCAAATCAAACCCATGCTGACTGATGTGAGCGAGAAGCTGTACAAGCTTCAGGATCAAGGTAAAAACCTGTTGTTTGAAGGCGCACAAGGCGCTCTGCTGGATATAGATCATGGCACTTTTCCTTATGTGACTTCGTCCAGCACCACCGCTGGGGGGGCTGCTACCGGTACCGGCATAGGCCCTCTTGATCTTGACTACGTGCTGGGTATTACCAAAGCCTATTCGACACGCGTAGGCAACGGCCCATTCCCGACTGAATTGCATGACGCAAACGGCGATCACTTGGGTACTGTGGGGCATGAGTTTGGCGCTACCACCGGGCGCAAGCGTCGCACCGGCTGGTTTGATGCGGTTGCCATGCGAAAGTCAGCAAAAATCAACAGCTTGAGCGGCATTTGTTTAACCAAACTGGATGTGCTTGACGGTCTGGAAAAGGTCGGCATTTGTACTGCCTACAGACTTAACGGCGTTGTAACCGAAACCGCGCCTTTAGGAGCGGATCAATACGAAGAATGTCACGCGATTATTGAAGACATGCCGGGCTGGACGGGAACGACTGCCGGTGTAACTGATTTCAACGCACTTCCTGACAACGCCAAAGCCTATATCAAGAGAATTGAAGAACTGGTGGGCGTTAAGGTTGCTATCCTGTCAACAGGCCCCGATAGAGACGAAACAATTATCCTGGAACACCCGTTCGCTTGAATGGCTGTTGCCAGGAGCAGGGGCGACCGGCCGGTCGCCCATTGCGCAAAATTTAATTATCGTTCTTAAGCACTAATTACCAGGAGTTAATATGGCTGAAACTGTAGATGAATTGACTGTAACTTATGAAGATGGCGGCATTGAGACAGTCAAGGAACTGGACAAAAAAGTGCTGACTAAAGGTGCATGGGCGACGGTTATGTACCGTTATCAGGACTGGAACCGTGCCAAAGAAGAATACGGTCCAGATAAATACACCATTCGTCGGTACCAGAAACAAAATGGCGAATACAAGCAAAAATCAAAGTTCAATATTTCCAGTAAAGATCAGGCAAAAGCAATTATTGCGGCGCTGGAAGATTGGACTAAATTGGATTGAGTGTATAAATGTTGTCTTTTGTAGGTGCGAAAAATCCGCACCTACACTTGATTGCCGTATGAGCAAAAAAGCTTAAGTCAAAAGCATTAGGCCTATGAATAGGGCGTATCACGCGCGCCTTTTCGATACTTGAATAATCTTCCACTCCTTTGACGCGTATGGCACGCCCTACATGAGTATTCGTACCGCTGATTCAAAACGTGAACGGGTATGTTTTAAACGCGTGAGTTATTAATAACTTCCTAAATGAGGATTGCTCTGATTCCCTCGTCTGACCTCCAAGGTATTCATGATTAAATCCACAGCCCCCTCCGTTACGCGTATCGCCTTAGCCAGTTTTATCGGCACCGCTATCGAGTTTTACGATTTTTATATCTACGGCATGGCAGCGGCATTGGTTATCGGCCCGGTATTTTTCCCCGGCGGCAATCCGACAACCCAAGCGCTCAGCGCCTTTCTTACTTTTTCCGTGGCTTTTCTTACCCGACCTTTGGGCGCGACGCTGTTCGGACATTTCGGCGACCGCATTGGACGCAAAACAACCTTGGTCGCATCGCTGCTGGTCATGGGCATCTCCACCACATTGATCGGCGTGTTGCCGGGTTATGACGCTATTGGCGCATGGGCTCCGGTGTTGCTGTGCCTGTTGCGTTTTGGCCAGGGCATAGGCCTGGGCGGAGAATGGGGTGGGGCGGCGCTGCTGGCGACCGAGAATGCGCCGGCCGGGAAACGCGGCTGGTACGGCATGTTTCCGCAACTGGGGCC
The DNA here is from genome assembly GCA_041661895.1 of Methylobacter sp. Classification (GTDB taxonomy): domain Bacteria; phylum Pseudomonadota; class Gammaproteobacteria; order Methylococcales; family Methylomonadaceae; genus Methylobacter_A. Next base: position 5,078 of record JBAZTN010000080.1, read on the forward strand.
TCCGGTGGGGTTTCTCTTGGCGACCGGCAGTTTTCTGCTGCTGGCGCATTTTCTAGGCGAACAGGAGTTTAAAGACTGGGGCTGGCGGATTCCGTTTCTTGCCAGTTCGGTGCTGGTGATGATCGGTTTGTATGTGCGTCTGGCCTTGGCTGAAACCCCGGTGTTTGCCAAAGTGTTAAAGCAGCACCAACAGGTCGGCTTGCCGCTTCGGGAAATGCTAAAGTCTCATGCCGCCTCGTTGGTGTTGGGAGCGCTGGCGATGGTGGTATGTTATGCGTTGTTCTATATTTCTACTGTGTTTTCCCTGAGCTACGGCACCACTACGTTGCAAATTCCGCGGCAGCAATTTCTCGGCATGTTGTGTGTGGCGGTGCTATTTATGGCCGCCGCCACGCCGCTATCGGCATGGGCAGGCGACCGATTCGGACGGCGACCCGTTTTGCTGATCGCCGGAAGCGCCGCATTCCTGTCCGGTTTCCTGTTAAAGCCGATGCTGGAAAGCGGCTCACCGTTGATAATTACCGCTTACCTGTCATTGGAGCTATTCTTAATGGGAGCCACCTTCGCGCCGATGGGAGCCTTGCTGCCGGAACTGTTTCCCTCCGAATTGCGCTATACCGGTGCGGGAACCGCCTACAACTTAGGCGGCATACTGGGCGCTTCGTTTGCACCCTATATCGCACAACGGCTGGTTGCTGAGGGAGGGTTGGCCTGGGTCGGCGGCTACGTCTCACTGGCTGCGGCTATCAGTTTGCTTGGCGTATACCTGATGCGCGAAACCCGTGATAACCGTTGGGTGTAGTAAATTATTTAAGAGAGACGTAGGATGCGGTGAGTTCATGAGCAGCATCATTCGCGTAAAACATAGCTGCCGTCTATGACGATCAACAATGACTAATTACCGTCATGTACCTACACGCCAAACTACATGGTTTTTTCCGTAAACTTGGCTGAGTGAAGAGGAAATCACCTTCTGGCGGAACATATTGATTGTTTGCGGAATGCTTTTGATATTGTACGAACTCGACACCCGTTTATAATTGATGCCGTGGCGATTTTGCCAGATCATTTGCATTGCATTTTGAGTTTGCCGCATGGTTTCAAATACAATCTGGTAAAAATAGTTCGGCACAATCAAAAATGCGCAGCATACTTGTGTGCAACCCATTGAATGGGTCTTATACTTCGCCATTCCTGGCTCAAAAAACTATTAGGGGGTTTTATGAAACACACAGTTTTATTTACGATACTGCTGGTGATCTTGAGCAGTTTGGCAATCTCAGGTTGTGACCGAGGTCAAAAAACGGCAAAAGTGAGTCAAGCTGTGGTAAAAAAATACGCACAAGCGACCGCTTTAGAAGGTGTGGTCAGCAATGACAAGGGCGTGATTAAAATGGGCAGGGTGGAAGTGACCGATGAAAATGGTCGCCTTATTACTCATGTAGCTGTGGATAATGGTCATTATCGCGTGGAAATTCCTGCCAATACGATTTTACCGATTCTGTTGACGTTTTCTTCTGAATTGATCACGGAGAAATTAGTCTCTGTCGTCATTGATGACTCGATTACGCAAAACTATATCAATCCATCAACGACGGCGATTGCTAAAGCGGCAAAAGCAATGGGTGGTTATACTCATGCCAATATCGTTCGTGCTGCGGAAAACACCTTACATACTCCCGATGCTAATAAAACCACAACTGGTTGGAAGGGTGATCCGACCAAACAATACGGTGGTTGGCATTAAAGGGTTTCTAATTAAGTCTTTCGTGTTCGACGGGCCCAGAACATAGAGCGATACCACGAGCGCTTTGCGACGTGGTTATGCTAAACATCACTCCAGCCATTCAATAATGTGGTCTTCCAGGTCATCAATTTCAGATTCTTTCATGGCGTAACTGCTGATTGCGACGCCGGCGTCCTGAACGCTGTTGGGGCTTCCTGATAGCAGGGGATGCCAGGACGGAAGCGGTTCACCATCGGTCAACAAGCGGTAAGCGCAGGTTGCCGGTAGCCAGTTGTATTCGGCGAAGTCGTGTTGTTTTAAGTCGAGACATTCCGGGACTAAGCGGGTGCGTTCGGTATAGCGGGTGCAGCGGCAGGTATCCAGGTCGATGAGATTGCAGACGACGCTGGTAAAGTAGATATCGCCGGTGTCTTCGTCTTCCAGTTTATGCAGACAGCATTTGCCGCAGTTATCGCATAATGACTCCCATTCCTCGGTGGTCATTTCAGATAGTTTCTTGGTTTCCCAAAAGTTCATAAATGGTTTTTCCCATTAATTAGTCTGAAGTTATGGCTGGACATTAATTGAACAGCTCCCATACTGGTTTGATGCCTTTGGGTAAAGGTGCAAGCCTGCCTAACTCTACCCATTGATTGGCCGGGCTGTGAAAATCAGAGCCGACTGAACCGGCCAGTTCAAAACGCGCTGCATAATTGGAGACCAATCTTATTTCATCGGGGTTAATTCTTCCGGTTATGACTTCTATTCCCTGGCCTCCGGCTTCCTTGAACGCTGCGAGTAAGCGTTTCATCCAGCTGGCGGTCAGTTTGTAGCGCATAGGATGCGCCAACACGGCAATGCCGCCGGATTCAGTAATCCAGTTTATGCCCTGGATCATTTCGGTCCAGGACGCGGAAACATATGCGGGCTTTCCATCTCCCAGATAACGGTCAAAAGCCTCTTGCTGGGTGGATACATGATTTTGTGAAAGCAGGAAATCGGCAAAATGGGTGCGAGTGATCATACCGTCGCCTGCGGCTTTCCTGACCGCTTCCAGTGCGCCGGGGATGCGTTTTTTCTCCAGTTTATAGGCCATCTTCTCAGCGCGTTCGATTCGCATGAGGTGCAGGTTGTGGGTGGCTTCAACCAGTTGTGGATGAGCAGGATTGATGCCTAAGCCAACAATGTGTAGGCATTTATTTTGCCAGCTGGTTGAAAGCTCAATGCCGGGGATTAACTTGATGCCTGTTGCAGTCGCCGCGACTTGCGCTTCAACTAGTCCGGCTGTGGTGTCGTGATCTGTTAAGGCCAATGAGGTAACGCCTTTCTCATGAGCCCGTTGCACTAATTCCGTAGGGGATAATGCACCGTCAGAGGCTTTTGAGTGGCAGTGCAGATCATAGTTTTCAGACATGGTTATTGGTATTCGCCATAAAGTTTTGCATAAAGGCCTTTTTGATTGAGTAAGGTTTCATGTCGCCCCTGTTCGCAGATTTTACCGCCTTCAAAGACATAGACATGATCGGCTTGTTTAACTGCGCTAAGTCGATGGGCGATGATGATAGTGGTGCGGCCTTTTAAGAAATCGGTTAGTGCCAGATGTAGGTTGTGTTCGGTTTCGCTGTCCAGTGCCGAAGTGGCCTCGTCCAGTATTACCACTTTGGGATCTGCGACTATCATTCTGGCAACAGCCATACGCTGTCTCTGGCCGCCGGAAAGCCTCATGCCTTGTCGTCCGACGACTGTATCGAGGCCTTTTTCCAGATCTTTCACCGCGTCTTTTAATTGCGCGATTTCCAGGGCATTCCACAATGCTTCATCTGTCGCAGGTTTACCCAGCGTCAGGTTGGCTCGAATCGTATCATTAAAGAGAATGGGGTGTTGCAGCACAGTGACGACATTTTCTCGGACGACTTCCAGGCCGATGCGGTCAATGGCAACATCGTCAAAGTAAATTTGGCCTTCGCTTGACGGGTAGAGGCCGATTAAAGTCTGTATCAAGGTAGATTTGCCGCCGCCGCTGGCGCCAACCAGGGCAACTTTATCTCCGGCTTTAATCTTTAACTGGATGCCGTTCAGTATTTTTTCATCACCGTAGCTAAAGTGCAGGTTGTCTACGCGGATGGACACGGTTTTTTTATTCAGGAACGGGTTTTCAAGGTGAGGGTAGTGGGGTTCCTGTTTCAGCGCATTGAGCCGGTTGATGCGCATTAATGCAGCTTTAGCGGCATAAAAAGAGTATTGAATGTTTAATATTTCCTGCACCGGAGCCATCATAAACCAGAGATAACCGAATACCGCCAGCATTTGACCTATACTAAGATCAGAATAAAACACCATCAGCATGGCGCAGGCGCGGAAAATATCAAAACCGAACAGGAAGACCAGAAAACTGATGCGAGTTGCCGCATCACTTTTCCAGGCAAAAGCGATAGAAAAATCCTTAACAGACCGGGCGGACTCGATCAGTTGTTGGCAATAGTGTTTCTCGCGGTTGCTGGCGCGAATTTGGTGAATGGCTTCCAGTGTTTCGGTTAAGGATTGCTGGAAAACTTCGTAAGCGGAATTTTCTTTGGACTTCAGGTCCTTGACGCGAGAGCCGATAACCCGGGTGAAATAAATGACTACCGGATTCAGTAACAGAATAAACAAACCCAATTGCCAGTGCATCCATAACAGGATGACGGCGGTGCCGATAATGGTCAGGCTGGCTACTAGCAGCTTGCTGACGGTATTGCCGATGAAATTATCGATGGTATCAAGGTCGGTTACCAGATGGGTCACTACCGTGCCGGTGCCCAGGCTTTCGTACTCGGACATCGAGATGGTTTGTAAATGCCTGATCAGGTTTTTGCGGATGCGGAATACGATGTCTTTGGAAATACAGGAAAACTGTCTGGCCTGAATGATGTTAAAAATAATGGCAATAATGCGCAGTAATACACTGGCCAGCAAAATAACGCCGATATAAAGAATTGGTACGCGCCAGTCCGCAGGAAACAGCAGATTGATGGTATGAATTAAAGCGCCGGGTTTATTGAGTAAGACTTCATCAACCAGTAACGGCATGAGCAAAGGTACTGGAACGCTGACAATTGTCGCCAGAATAGCGATGAGGTGAGAGATAACCAGTTCTTTTTTGTGCTCTAAAGCTATTTGGTATATATAATTCCAACTGTAAGGCTGTTTTGCCTGTTGTGAGGGATGCTTTACTTGCACGGGTATAGGTAGGAATATTTTTATAAGCGCTTAATTATAACTGTCTGAAACATCTTTAGGAATAAATTAAAGTTTTGATAAAAATATGAATATGAAGCACCTGAGTGGAAAATTGTTGTTGTGTTGCCTGGTTTTTTTTCCAGTCGTAGTTTCGAGTAATAAGTTGGACAGGCAAAGAAGTGATTTTTTACAGGCAGAAAAATTGATTGCTCAGGGAAAAATAAGCGCATTTTTAGATACAAGCGCTTCTTTGAGAGATTATCCCCTTTACCCTTATCTTCAATACCAGTGGTTAAAAGACAATTTACAATATGAGGATAAGGTTCATGCTTTTTTATCGACCTATAAAGAAACGCGTTACGCGGAATCGTTAAAGTTTAGATGGCTGGGGCAGCTTGCCAGTAATGAACGCTGGCATGAATTTTTGCAGCATTATATACCGACTGAAAATAGCGCCCTTGAATGCCAATACAATCTGGCACTCTATAACACCGGTAACAAACAGCAGGCCTTGGATGGTGCTAAACGTTTGTGGGTGGGAGGAGATTCACTAATTAATGAATGTGATCCTCTGGTGTCGATATTGAGGATGTCGCCTCTTTTTACAACTGACTTGATCTGGCAGCGATTTGCGGCGGCTTTAAAGAAAGATAATGTCCAGTTGGCCGAGTATGTGCAGCGTTGGCTGGATAAAGGAGATCAGTACATTGCCGATATTTGGTTGCAGGTTCATAACAAGCCTTCTTTAATCGAAGATAGTGATTTTTTAAATAGTGATATTAAGCAATCGGGGCTTATCTTCGCTCATGGCGTTGAACGGTTAGCAGGGTCCGATCTGGATTTGGCGGTTGAAATTTGGGATGATAGAAAGCAGCATTTCCAGATAGATAATCAAACCGCCCAGCAAATGGAACGCGACCTTGCGCTCAATCTGGCTCACAAAAGACATGTAGGCGCATATCAGCGTCTTAGTAAATTGATTGGGTATGATGCAGAAGTAAGGGAATGGAGGGTCCGAGCGGCTTTGTACGAACAAAATTGGCGGTATGTCGCCGATGCCCTGGCCGGTTTAACTGCAGAAGAACGACAAGAACCGAGGTGGCAGTATTGGCAAGCACGGTCACTGGATAAAGCAGGGGATACACTGCAAGCCCAGACTGTCTACAGTAAGGTTGCTGAAGACAGGAGCTTTTATGGGTTTCTGGCGGCTGATAGCGCAAGAAAATCCTATTCCTTGTCCAATAAGCCTGTTTCTCTGGCTGGAAATAAACTTGATGAACTAGCCAATGAAACTGATTTCAAAGTAGTCCGTGAGCTTAGATTCCATAATCGGGACATGGAAGCTCAACGGCAGTGGTGGTATGCGGTAAAAAAACTGAGCAAAGAGCGGCGCATTGTTGCGGCTAAATTAGCCCAGCAATGGCAGTGGGATCAGATTGCCATTAACACCTTAGTTAAAGCCGATTACTGGGATGATCTGGTATTGCGCTTTCCTGTTCATTATTCGGATCAGATACATAATAATGCCTATCAACAGAATCTTGATCCGGCCATCGTTTTTGGTTTGATTCGTCAGGAAAGCTTGTTTGATAAAGATGCGGAATCGTCTGTTGGCGCTCGGGGATTAATGCAAATCATGCCTAAAACAGGTATGCAAATAGCCAGAGAATTAAAGGAAAAATGGCAATCAGATGAAAGCCTGTTTAACCCGGATGTTAATGTTAAATATGGCGCTTTTTATTATAAGCAACTACTAAAACGGTTTCATGGTCATTTTGCACTGGCAACGGCAGCTTACAATGCAGGACCGGCTCGAGTAGCAAAGTGGTTGCCGAGTGCGGAGGCTATGCCAGCGGATATCTGGGTGGAGACCATTCCTTATAGAGAAACCAGGAAATATGTCGCAGCAGTTCTGTCTTACGCCATTATTTATCAGCAACTCATACTCGGTAATTGCTCCATGCATAACTCTACCTCCTGCATCCCTGCAGTCGAAAGAAAGGGGCTGCAAATGAAAGAATTGATGCTGGATGTACTGCCTGGCTAAAAATTGAGCTGATTTTTTTTGATGTCTGTTAGATAATATGCAATTTAGAATAATAATAATTAAGCTAAGGTATATAAAAGAGTATGGGGAAACAGCATAGTTTTACGCGCGAAGAATTGTTGAAGTCCGGCAGGGGGGAGCTGTACGGGCCGAAAAATGCGCAATTGCCTCTACCAAATATGTTAATGATGGACCGTATTACCCATATCTCAGATGAAGGTGGTACCTACGGTAAGGGCGAGATCATTGCTGAACTGGATATAACTCCCGATTTATGGTTTTTTGCATGTCACTTTCAGGGCGATCCTGTAATGCCGGGTTGCTTGGGATTGGATGCTATGTGGCAGCTGGTCGGCTTCTA
>JBAZTN010000081.1:0-12399 GCA_041661895.1 Methylobacter sp.
ATTAAGATGCTTCCTGGATGGTGAATAAATAACATATAAGGGCCCTTAGCTCAGTTGGTTAGAGCGTCCGACTCATAATCGGCAGGTCGTAGGTTCAAGTCCTACAGGGCCCACCATAAATAAAAAAGCTGCTTTTGCAGCTTTTTGTATATCTAGCTTTATATATTTAAGAAGGCGACATTCATGAGCAATAATTTCATTTTTACATCAGAATCCGTGTCAGAAGGCCATCCGGATAAGGTTGCCGATCAAATTTCAGATGCGGTACTTGATGCATTATTAGCACAAGATCCTCGATCACGTGTCGCTTGTGAAACACTGGTAAAAACCGGCATGGTCATTTTGGCAGGTGAAGTAACCACCGATGCCTGGGTTGATCTTGAAGCCCTGGTGCGGAAAGTTGTTTGCGAAATCGGCTATGATCATGGCGATATAGGTTTCGACGGCCAAAGTTGCGCGGTTTTAAATGCCATTGGTAAACAATCGGCGGATATTGCGATGGGTGTCGATGAGGCCGAACATCATGAACAGGGTGCGGGTGATCAAGGTTTAATGTTTGGTTATGCCAGCAATGAAACCGATGTTCTGATGCCGGCTCCGATTACCTATGCTCATCTGCTGGTAAAACGCCAGGCTGAAATACGTAAAAATAAAACCTTACCTTGGCTGCGTCCTGATGCCAAAAGTCAGATTACCTTTCGCTATGAAAATAACAAACCTGTCGCCATTGATGCGGTGGTTTTGTCGACTCAGCATTCGCCTGAAATTGCTACAAAAGCATTGCATGAAGCAGTGATGGATGAAATTATTTTGCCGGTTCTGCCTAAAGAATGGCTGCATAAAGAGACCAAATATTTCATTAATCCAACTGGTCAATTCGTTATCGGTGGTCCCGTCGGTGATTGCGGTTTAACCGGACGGAAAATTATCGTTGATACCTATGGCGGCATGGCAAGACACGGCGGCGGTGCATTTTCCGGTAAAGATCCTTCAAAAGTTGACCGTTCTGCGGCATACATGGCGCGCTATGTAGCAAAAAACATTGTTGCAGCCGAATTAGCAGACCGCTGTGAAATTCAGGTTTCTTACGCCATTGGTGTTGCAGAACCTACTTCTATCAGTGTTGAAACCTTTGGTACCGGTAAAATCAGTGAAGACAGATTGGTGCAAATTGTCAGAGATATTTTTGATTTAAGACCCAAAGGCTTGATTGCGATGTTGGGCTTGTTAAAGCCTATCTACCAAACAACGGCTGCGTATGGTCATTTCGGCCGTACCGAGGATATATTCAGCTGGGAAAAAACCGATAAAGTTGACGCATTAAAAGATGCTGCTGGCCTTTAACTAAATACAGGAAACATAATGAGCCAACAAGATTATAAAATCGCCGATATCGCTCTGGCAGAATGGGGCCGTAAGGAAATCAATATTGCCGAAACTGAAATGCCGGGCTTAATGGCTCTACGTGAAGAATTCGGTGCAGAACAACCATTAAAGGGCGCTCGTATCGCCGGTTGTTTGCACATGACAATTCAGACAGCGGTATTGATTGAAACCCTGACTGCATTAGGTGCAGAAGTGCGATGGTCTTCTTGCAACATTTTTTCTACACAAGATCATGCAGCGGCGGCAATGGCGGCGGCTGGAATTCCTGTTTTTGCATGGAAAGGCGAAACAGAAGCAGAAGCTGAATGGTGTATTGCTCAAACAATTGACGGTCTTGATGGCTGGCGCCCGAATATGATTCTGGATGATGGCGGCGATTTAACCGTTATGATGCATGAAAAATATCCTGAATTGATGGCTGATATTAAAGGCTTGTCAGAAGAAACCACTACAGGCGTGTTGCGTCTGTATGAAATGGTAGCAAAAGGCACATTAATGGTTCCTGCGTTTAATGTTAATGATTCAGTAACTAAATCAAAATTTGATAACCTGTACGGTTGCCGCGAATCTCTGGTCGATGGCATCAAGCGTGCCACCGATGTCATGATCGCCGGTAAAATCGCCGTTGTCTGCGGCTACGGTGATGTCGGTAAAGGTTGTGCGCAATCTTTGCGCGGCCTTGGTGCAACGGTATGGATTACTGAAATTGATCCGATTTGCGCATTGCAAGCGGCTATGGAAGGCTATCGCGTTGTAACCATGGAAGATGCTGCGCCTCACGCTAACATTTTTGTTACTGCGACAGGCAACTTTAACATTATTACCCATCAGCACATGCTCGCCATGAGAGACCAGGCGATTGTTTGCAATATCGGACATTTTGATGCGGAAATTGATATTGCATCATTGCGTCAATACACATGGGAAAATATCAAGCCTCAAGTTGACCATGTGATTTTTCCTGACGGAAAACGTCTAATCATTCTGGCAGAAGGTCGCTTGGTGAATTTAGGTTGCGGCACCGGACATCCAAGCTTTGTGATGTCTAATTCATTCTGTAACCAGGTTCTGGCGCAAATTGAACTTTGGAAAAATGCTGCGCAGTATGAGAATAAGGTTTATATCCTGCCCAAGAAACTGGATGAAAAAGTGGCAAGATCGCATCTGAAACAATTAGGCGTGAATTTGACGGTCTTAACCGACGAGCAAGCCAAGTATATTAATGTTCCTATTGAAGGGCCATTCAAGGCGGATCATTACCGTTATTAATTAACGACTATGGGATGGGTTGCGCAATCAGCGCAACCCATCCTTTAAAGTTGACATACCCACCGAGCCTGGGTGAGCTTTTTATGCTCTCAATAGTAAAAAGATAAAATGCAATCACAAAAAACACCCTCGCAACTTTTTAGTTTTGAATTTTATCCACCAAAATCGGAGGAGGGTGCGGCAAGTTTACAGATTGTCCAAGACAAGCTGGCAAAACTTAATCCTGACTTTTTTTCGGTCACATTCGGCGCGGGCGGATCAACCCGCGATAAAACATTCGATGCTGTCATTGCCATTCAGGCGAAAGGAATTCCGGCAGCGCCACATCTATCCTGTGTTGCATCGACCAAAGAAAATATTAGTGCCATTCTGAAAGGTTATCGGGAGCATGGCATATCAAAGATTGTTGCCTTGCGGGGCGACCTGCCCTCTGGAATGATGTCTGCCGGTGAATTTCGGTACGCAAATGAACTGGTTGAATTTATTCGTAAAGAAACCGAGGATTATTTTCAGATTCATGTCGCAGCCTATCCTGAAATGCATCCACAGGCAGCAAACAGCAATGAAGACTTTAAAAATTTCAAGCGTAAAGTCGATGCTGGTGCTGATGCAGCCATTACCCAGTATTTTTATAATGCAGAAGCGTATTTTTATTTTGTTGATGCCTGTGAAAAAAGTGGGGTAGATATTCCTATCATTCCCGGAATTATGCCGATTACTCAATATTCGCAGCTGTTTCGATTTTCAGATATGTGCGGAGCGGATATTCCGCGTTGGATGCGGAAACGACTGGAATGTTTTGGTGATGATCGTGCGTCAATTCAAGCATTCGGCCTGGATGTAGTATCTGAGCTTTGTCAGCGATTGCTGGATAATGGTGCACCGGGTTTGCATTTTTATACCATGAATCAGGCGGCTCCTACCCTGGCGATCTGGGAAAACCTGAAGCTATAATTAATAAATTTTGTGTGTATCATTAAAGGGTGCGAATGACTTTATCTATCCAGTTGTTCGTGCCCTTTATGGTTTATGAAAGCTGACCTATGACTAACCAATCATTTTCTGATCGAGACTTGGCGGTTTTGTGGCATCCGTGCACGCAAATGAAAGATCATGAGGCTTTTCCTGTCATTCCGATAAAAAAAGGCCATGGCGTTTGGCTGGAGGATTTTGATGGAAATCAGTATCTTGATGCCATAAGTTCCTGGTGGGTTAACTTATTCGGTCATGCCAATCCCGTTATCAATGCCGCACTAAAAGATCAGCTCGATACGCTGGAGCATGTGATTTTTGCAGGATTCACCCACGAATCAGCGATTAAGCTGGCGGAAAAGCTGGTTGAAATTACTCCTGCAGGACTAAACCGCTGTTTCTATGCTGATAATGGTTCTTCTGCGGTTGAAGTGGCACTCAAAATGAGTTTTCACTATTGGCGAAACAAAGGTCAAACTCAAAAAACAAAATTCATTACCCTTGAAAACAGCTATCACGGCGAGACTTTAGGCGCTTTAGCGGTAGGTAATGTGGCTTTGTATAAGGAAACGTACGGGCCTTTGTTGATGGATGTGATTACCGTTCCCGGCCCTGATTGTTATAACCGCGAACCGGGAGAGTCCTGGTTTGACTATTCCACGCGCCGATTTGCTCTGATGGAACAAATGCTGCAACAACACGCTGAAACGGTTTGTGCGGTCATTATTGAGCCGTTAGTGCAGTGCGCAGGCAATATGCGAATGTATGACCCTGTTTATTTGCACAAGCTGCGTGATGCCTGCGATAAATACAATGTACACCTAATTGCCGATGAGATTGCGGTAGGCTTTGGCCGAACCGGGACTTTATTTGCCTGTGAACAGGCTGCAATAACTCCCGATTTTATGTGCTTGTCCAAGGGCTTAACGGGCGGCTATTTGCCGTTGTCGGCGGTGTTGACGACCGATCAGGTGTATCAGGCATTTTATGATGATTATCAGAACATGACCGCTTTTCTGCATTCCCATAGTTATACCGGTAATGCTCTGGCTTGCCGGGCAGGACTGGCGACGATAAAGATTTTTCAGCAGCAAGACATTATCGAGAGCAATAAAAAACTGGCTACAGTCATGGCTAAGGCGGCGGCCCGTTTTAACGAGCATCCGCACGTAGCGGAAGTCAGGCAGACAGGGATGATCCTGGCTATTGAAATGGTCAAGAATAAACAAACGCGAGAGCCTTTCCCTTGGCAGGAACGCCGTGGTTTAAAGGTATATCAGTATGCGCTGTCAAAAGGTGTTTTATTAAGGCCTTTAGGTAATGTGATTTATTTTATGCCGCCGTATGTGGTTACCGAGGAGGAACTTTGGCTAATCGCTGATGTGGCTTGGGAAGGTATACAGCGGGCGGTTAAGGATTAACATGCGGATTTCCAGATTATATGTGCCGTTACAGCTGGCGCAGGGTAGGCAGGTAGAGCTGGATGATGAGAGCGCTCATTATGTCAGAACGGTATTGCGACTAAAAAAAGACGCAGAAATCATTTTATTCAACGGACACGGCGGAGAATATTTGTGTGTGGTTGGCGAAGTGAGCCGAAAATTGGTATTGATTGCCGTCGGACAACGGAATGAACGGAGCGTTGAGTCACCGTTGCAGGTGACTTTAGGGCTGGGTATTTCGCGTGGCGACAGAATGGATCTTTCGGTGCAGAAAGCGGTTGAACTGGGAGTTAATAAGATCACGCCGTTACTGACCGAACGTTGCGTCGTGCAATTTAAAGGCGAAAAAAAACCACAGCGCTTAGTGCATTGGCAAAAAATTGTGCAACATGCCGCCGAGCAAAGCGGTAGAACCCAATTGCCGGAATTGTTGGAAATAGAGCAATTGTACAATTGGGTAGGCGGGCAGCAAGGCTTGAAAGTGTTTCTCGATCCGTACGCAGAAACTTCATTGGCGGAATTAAAGCCTGAAGACATGAAAGTGACATTATTAACGGGTCCCGAGGGTGGTTTTTCGGATCATGAGCGGGAGTTGGCCAAGGCGGCAGGATTTATACCGGTAAGATTGGGTAGCCGGATATTAAGAACAGAAACTGCCTCGCTTGCGGCATTGGCGGCCGTACAGATGTTGTGGGGCGATTTCAGTAAGGAAAGTAACGGATGATGAGAAATATTATTTATGCAATAGTGCCGCTGTTGGTATTGCTGACGACGGCATCGCTGGCTTGCATCGTAGGCTATTTTGTTATGCAAGGCATAGGCGATCAGTTTACGTTATCAAAAATAATACACAAATCGTCACAGCTGTTTTTGGTGCTGAGTATTTTTCCAGCCATGGCCTATCTGAAATTCAACAAGGGAGATCTGGGATTTGCTGCAAAGGCAGTATTTTTAAAGCAATTATTCCAGGGTTTTGGCTTGGGATTTGTTACCTTGATGCCAGTGTTTATTGTCCTGTATGCGCTTGGAGTTAATGTAATTGACGAGGTGCAGAACTGGACGGCCGGGCTGGTGGCTAAAAAAATGGCTATTTCGTTGTCACTGGCGCTTTTGATTTCAATGATTGAAGAGCCTATTTTTCGAGGCATTCTATTCGCCGGCTTAAAAAGGAAGTTGCCGGTCATTGCGGCAATATTGATCAGTTCAACTTATTATGCGGCCTTACATTTTCTGGATAGCCACACAGAGATACCTTTTCAGCAGGTTCATGTACTAAGCGGTTTTACTTTATTGGGGGAAGCATTTGCCAATTTATTGAATCCAGCAATTCTATCGGCATTTTTAGCTTTGTTGATGGTGGGTATTTTTCTTGGAGTACTCAGGGCGCAAGTAAAAGAGAGTTTGGGCTTATGTATAGGCTGTCATACCTGCTGGGTATGGCAAATCAAGATGAGCAAGAGTCTGTTTAATACCGATTTCAATTCGGAATATCTTTATCTTGTCAGCAGTTATGATGGCGTCGTCGGACCCCTGGTTACCGTATGGTTGATCTTGGCGGTTGGCTCGTATTTTGTTTATAAAAAGGTTCAGGGATAAATTTTAATCCCTGAAATTTTCAAACTGCAGTGGCATTTCCAGCTTTTCTTCCCTTAGCATTTTAATCACACTTTGCAGATCATCCCTGTTTTTGCCGGTCACTCTGACTTGATCACCTTGAATAGCCGCCTGGACTTTTAGTTTTTTGTCCTTGATTAGCTTAACGATTTTTTTTGCCAACGCAGAATCCAAACCCTGTTTTAACGTAATTTCCTGCCGTACCGTTTTGCCGCCTGGCTTTGGATCGCCAACCTCCATGCAGGCAATATCCACCCCACGCCGGCTGAGTTTTGAGCAGGCGATACTGAACATTTGTTGTAACTGAAACGTCGATCCGGAAGTCATAATCAGTTTATCGTCAGTCAGTTCAAAGCTTGAGTCTGTGCCTTTAAAATCAAAACGCGTGGTAACTTCTTTATTGGCCTGGTCGATAGCGTTTTTAATTTCGTGTTTATCAAATTCAGAAATGATGTCAAAAGAAGGCATAGTTATGATTACGAGAGGGTAAAAAAAATTTTACTATAATGGGGTTTAGTGCATTATTCAACACCATTCAGTCGGTATTAACGGCATTTATTTCGATTTAACAAATTCAGCAACTGCTTTTATTCTCAAGCGACGAATGGCCTCACCGATTTGTGAGCCTTTAAGCTCGCTATTTAAAATTGATGATGTATTAACCGATGCAGCCGCCTTGGTGGCGCCACTCAGTAGTTCGGCTTGAGGGTAAGGCGTGTTTTCAAATCCTGTCCTGCCTTTGGCATCCGCTTCGCAAGCCAATAAAAACTCAGGCAATTTATTAGTTTGTTTGTAGGCCCCCAAACTGGCCAGCATGTCAGTTATTGTTGATGCGCGTAATTCAAAAGCCCGGTGGCAGTGGGTGTGATATTGCATGACTTGCAGGGCCAGCGATTTAAACGAGTTAGGTATACGCAAGCGGTCGCACATTTTTTCTAAAATGGGCAATCCGCTGGTTTCATGGCCATAATGATGCGGCCAATGTTCTTTTGGCGATAATCCTTTGCCTAGATCGTGTACCAGCGCAGCAAATCTGACTTCCGGATTGGGCGATAAAAGGGCGGCTTGCTCCAAACAGAGCATAGAATGAATACCGGTATCGATCTCAGGATGATAACTTTCCGGTTGCGGTACGCCAAACAATTGATGAATTTCCGGGAAGATTTTATTCAGTGCTGCGCAGTCTTTTAAGGTGTAGAAAAAAGCGCTGGGCGATTTCTCGCTAAGCGCTTTAAACAGTTCTGCCCATACCCGTTCAGGAACAAGATAATCAACTTCTCCGGCGTTGACCATGGATTGCATTAATTCTCTGGTTTCTTCTGCCAGCGTAAAGCCAAGATGGTTGTATCTCGCGGCAAAGCGGGCAACGCGCAATATGCGCACAGGGTCTTCGGCGAATGCAGGTGAAATATGGCGGAAAATTCGTTGCGCAAGATCATGCTGCCCGCCGTATGGGTCAATGATTTGTCCTTGAGGTGTCATTGCCATGGCATTGATGGTTAGATCCCGACGGATTAAATCCTGTTCCAGGGTGACATCGGGTGATGCATGAACTATAAAACCTTTATAGCCGGGCGCGGTTTTTTTTTCAGTTCTGGCCAGCGCATATTCTTCATGGCTTTGCGGATGCAGGAACACTGGAAAATCTTTGCCCACTGGTCTAAAACCCTTGCTGACCATGGACTCAGGTGTCTCGCCAAGCACTACCCAGTCCTGTTCCTTGACCGGAAGCCTAAGTAATTTGTCGCGGACAGCGCCGCCAACAAGGTATATTTCCATTGAGTTCATAAGCAGTTAAATATCGAGCTTAGAATAGCACAGACACGCTCAAAAAAGGGCATAATGCCCATAGAGGCGCGAGGTCGGTCGCCCAAGGAATTAAGCTAAGCATCGGCCAATATAATCAGGGGAATAAAGTGATAGAAGTTTTTTTTGCCAGTGTCTTATTGGGTATAGTTGCGGGGCTGACGGCCGGGCTTTTCGGGATAGGCGGTGGACTGGTTATAGTGCCGGTTTTAGCCGTGCTGTTTTCAGAGCAAGGATTCCCCTCAGAGTTGGTTATGGTGATGTCGGTGGCAACATCGCTGGCGACAATAATTTTTACCTCGCTATCTTCCGTGCTGGCGCACCATCGTTTGGGTTCTGTTTTGTGGGACAAAGTGTTTGGTTTGGGGCCTGGAATCATGGTTGGCGCAGCTGTCGGCGCTGTGGTTGCGGATTATATATCAGCTGATGTGTTGCGCTTTATTTTTGTTATATTTTTGTTGTACGTTGGTGTGCAAATGGCTTTTCAGTTGAAGCCAAAAACCGGTGAGTTAAAACAGTCTAAAGGCCTGGACTTTGGAGTGGCAGGAACGATCGGACTGATGTCCTCAATACTGGGGATAGGTGGAGGCACACTCATTGTGCCTTTTTTAGTGTATTGTCAATATTCAATGCGTAATGCGGTAGCTATAGCTAGTGCCTGTGGGTTGCCGATAGCGGTTGCCGGAACAGTGAGCTATGCGGTATTGGGCTTGAATGCAATTCAGCTGCCTGAATGGAGTTTGGGCTATATTTATGTGCCCTCTTTTTTGGGTATTGTGCTGACCAGTATTTATACTGCACCCATTGGTGCAAAGCTGGCTCACAAGCTTCCTGCGGAGAAATTAAAACGCTATTTTTCGCTGCTGCTTTTTGTTATGGCGGCAAAATTGATGTTGTATTAAATTGAGCGGTTGCGAACCACTTTGCCTACAGGGACAGATAATTGCTCCTGCATTACCCTACTACACGCCATCCATGGAGTTATGCAATATCTGCATTCACAACATTCATGTGGATTATGTAGGGGCGTGAGCGGAAGCTTTGGAAACGCATTTGTCATATAAAAATGTTAAATTAATTTTAGTAAGAAAATAAAAAATGATGCTTGATGAATATAATCTGGATTTTATTTCGGTTGTCTGGTTCTTGGTTGCCTGGGTTGGCTATGCCTGTTTTGCACGAGCCAGGGCGAGGCATGTGCGTTGCTTACTGAATATGCAACATGAGTATATGTTGCGATGGATGGTGTCCTTAATCAACCGGGAAAATAGAATTTCTGATGCGACGTTATTTGCCATAATGGAAAGAAATGTCACTTTTTTTGCATCAACATCGATGTTGATTCTGGTCGGCTTGATATCGAGTCTGGTCAGTCTGGATGATATTTCGATTGTACTGGGCAGGGTTTCTTTTTTAAAGGTATATGGACTGGGGCTTTTATCAATAAAAGTGCTGTTGCTGGTGATTATTTATATTTATGCGTTTTTTACCTTCACATGGTCCATGCGGCAATATAACGTTGTGATAATGATGACCGGTGGCGCACCATTGTTCGGAGAGTCTGAATCCAAACGCATGGATTATGCTCAAAATGCGGGTAATGTTTTGTCATTAGCAGCCAATTCTTTTAATTATGGCTTGAGGGCGTATTATTTTAGTTTGGCAACATTGGCGTGGTTTATTCATCCTGTGATGTTTATGTTTTCAACAATCTGGGTGGTTCTTGTGTTGTATCGGCGCGAGTTTTATTCCAAAACATTACAGGCTATGAGTCGTTTATAAGCACAGATGTTTTTAGTGCTACAAAAAATATGATGATTTATCGTATAATACGCGGTTATTTTTACTGATTGTAGGTGTGGTTTATGCAAATTATTCAGGAAGCGCTCACGTTTGATGACGTTTTATTAGTGCCTGCGCACTCGACTGTTCTGCCACGCGATGTAGAAATGACGACACAGCTCACGCGAAGCATTACGCTTAACATTCCTCTGGTTGCTGCGGCAATGGATACGGTTACGGAAGCCCGGCTTGCAATTGCGATTGCTCAGGAAGGCGGAATCGGCATTATTCATAAGAATATGACGGTCGAGCAGCAGGCTCGTGAGGTTCAGAGTGTTAAAAAATACGAGAGCGGGGTGATCAAGGATCCCATCACTGTTTCGCCTGATGCGAGCATTCGGGATGTTATAAAATTAACCCGGTCTAAAAATATTTCCGGTGTTCCTGTGGTCAACGGCGATGAATTGGTCGGAATTGTGACCAGTCGTGATTTACGTTTTGAGACTCGCTTTGATGAGCCGGTCTCAAAAGTCATGACGCCCAAAGAGCGTCTGATTACGGTGAGTGAAAATGCCGATCGTAAAGAGGCGATTGCGCTGCTGCATGAACATCGCATAGAAAAAGTGCTGGTGGTAAATGGTGCATTTCATTTGCGAGGCATGATTACCGTAAAAGATATTCAGAAAGCCAAAGATTATCCACTGGCCTGTAAAGACGAGCAGGAAAGGTTGCGTGTCGGTGCAGCAGTCGGTACCGGACATGGTACAGAAGAGCGCGTTGCCGCCTTGGTCGCTGCGGGTGTTGACGTCATTATCGTTGACACGGCTCATGGCCATTCTCAAGGTGTTTTGGACAGAGTGCGCTGGATAAAACAGAATTATCCTGATGTTCAGGTCATCGGCGGTAACATTGCAACCGCAGAGGCGGCACTGGCATTGGTTGAAGCTGGAGCTGATGGTGTTAAAGTCGGCATAGGGCCTGGCTCCATCTGCACGACCCGCATTATTGCCGGTGTCGGGGTGCCTCAAATTACAGCGGTCAGCAATGTTGCTGATGCCTTAAAAGGAACCGGTGTGCCTTTAATTGCTGATGGCGGTATCCGCTACTCCGGTGATGTTGCAAAAGCACTGGCAGCTGGCGCTTACGCGGTAATGCTGGGTGGACTGTTCGCCGGTACCGAAGAAGCACCAGGAGAGATTGAGTTATTTCAGGGGCGGTCTTATAAATCCTACCGTGGCATGGGTTCGCTGGGGGCGATGTCGCAACAGCAAGGCTCGAGTGACCGCTATTTTCAGGAAGAAACCGAATTGGTCGAAAAACTGGTGCCGGAAGGCATTGAAGGTCGGGTGCCTTATAAAGGCAGTTTGCTTGCAGTCATCCATCAGTTGCTGGGCGGCATTCGTGCCAGCATGGGTTACACAGGCAGTCAAACCATTTCAATAATGCATGAAAGGGCGCAGTTTGTGCGTGTTACCAGTGCAGGCATGCGGGAAAGCCATGTGCATGATGTAACCATTACTAAGGAAGCGCCTAATTACCGTATCGAATAAGCGCGGACGATTGCCCTATCGTTCCCAGGTTCCGGCCTGGGAATCGACCACAATAAATATCGAGTTCTATCGTGAAACAACAATCCCTCAACATCCATACCCACAAAATCCTTATCCTGGATTTCGGCTCGCAATATACCCAACTCATCGCACGTCGCATCCGTGAAATTGGTGTTTATTGTGAAATTTATTCTTGTGAATGCGATGATGAACAAGTCAAAAAATTTGCACCCAACGGTATTATCTTATCCGGTGGCCCGGAAACGGTAACCAGCGGCGATACGCCAAGAGCGCCGCAAATTGTTTTCGAACTGGGCGTTCCTGTGCTGGGCATATGCTACGGTCTGCAAACCATGACCGAACAATTGGGCGGCAAGGTTGAAAGTTCCGATCACAGGGAATTCGGCTATGCGCAAATCAGGGCGCGCGGCCATTCAAAGTTGCTGACCGGCATCGAGGATCATTTATCTCCGGAAGGCTTTGGTTTGCTGGATGTCTGGATGAGTCACGGTGATCGGGTTGTTGATTTGCCGGTCGGTTTTACGCTGATTGCAAGTTCAGACGGCGCTCCGATTGCG
>JBAZTN010000082.1:0-12208 GCA_041661895.1 Methylobacter sp.
ACTTATGCCTTATAACAATGTCAAGCTGGACAGTATACGTGGATTGACTCAAGATGCCATTTTCTCCCGCAGCCCTTCCGGCGTTAAACGCACTGGTATTTTTATAGGCGGCCGTGACTTAGGTTTGGCTATGGACATGTTGAACGCAAGCAAACAAGCCATGGTTCCTTCTTTTGAAGTTTCAGTTCTTGCTGATCCCAGCGGAGCATTCACCACAGCGGCAGCATTAGTTGCCTGTGTTGAGAAAGCGTTGAAAGAAAAACATGGCAAAGAACTAAGGGACTGTAATGCCATAGTTTTTGGCGGAACAGGCCCCGTAGGCATTGCCACAGGCATTATCGCTTCATTAGCGGGCGCCGAAACAACATTAACCGACCATTTATCGATTGATACAGCCTTAGATATTTCTAAAGAATACAATCGTCGTTTTGGCTCCACACTCAAAGGAACATTGGCCGGTTCTGAAGCAGATAAAGCCCGACTGGTCGCCAATGCTGATATTATCTTTTGCACAGCCAAAGCGGGTATTCAGGTTTTAAGCGCTGACGTATTGAAAGAAGCAACGCGACTGAAAGTGGCGGGTGATATTAATGCGGTTGCGCCGCCAGGCATAGAAGGCATCAAAAATAAAGATTTTGGCACACCGCTCCTTCATGCAATCAATGCTCAAGGCGCAGTGGGTATCGGTGCTTTAGCTGTTGGCAATATTAAATATCAATTGCAGCAAACCTTATTACAATCAATGCTGGAAACTGACCAGCCTTTGTATATTGACTTCAGATACGCATTTGATAAAGCCAGAGAAATGGAATTCGCTCTACACGGAAACTAAAGTGATCATGGCCTGAAATAAGTTTAGATTTCCAAATAATCTAAACTTACCGTCACCACTAAATCAAAGCAGTATCAATATGGTCGAATTTAACAGCCAAGCGGGTTAATTCAACGTCATTTTTTATTTGCAGCTTATCGTAGAGCCTATAACGATAAGTATTCACCGTCTTGTCACTCAAGGCCAACATTGTCGCCATTTCCTTAATAGTTTTCCCCTGAAGTATTAAAGTCACCACCTCAGCCTCTCTTTGGGAAAGTCTTGAGAACGGTGATTCATTACTTCCAGGCAACCCCTGAAAGGCTAAATTACTGGCAACCTCCGAACAAAGGTAACGCTTACCGGTCATTACCTTCCGAATTGCATGCTTCATCTCCTCTACTGGCGAGCCTTTAGAAATAAAACCTAAAACACCAAGCTTGAGTAATTGATGAGGAATAGGACCATCATTATGAACAGATACCGCAATGATTTTTACTTCAGGATACTGCTGCAAAATTCTGCGACAGGCTTCTACGCCACCTATTCCGGGCATATTAACATCCATCAAAACAACATCTGCCGACAAGGAAGCAACTGCATCAACAGCCTCTTCACCCGATTTAGCCATCCCAACAACCGTAATATCTTCAGCAGCATTCAACAATGCCTCGATACCGGTTCGAACAAGCTCATGGTCATCAACCAACAAAACGCTAATCATAAATTATTTTTATTTTTCCGTTAATTAGCCACAAAAACAATTACTTAAAATAAATCACTACCAGACCATCACCAAAATACCATTATAAATATACGTTATATTTTAACAGATATACATGAGTAAATTTTCTTAAATTGGAGTAAGCGGCTCATTTTTCATAATCAACCAAAAATCTATCCATTGATTAACCGTTAACCTCTTCATAATTAGAAGTTTATGGTATATCTAATAAATCGATTATAAAAAGAATTCCAAACAAAGTTAATCACTCAATCGCCTTTTAGGTATTCTACTGATCATATTCATCATCAAGTTTGCAGCAAATGGTCAGTTTTATTTTATCAACTCGACAGGGCCTTTTATTGTCATTGGAGGCACGATTGCCGCTATATTTTTGACTACCCACTAAGCGTGAATTAAACATAGCTTGAAGCCCATCAAACTTATTTTCTTTTATGAATGCTAACCCTCAACACGGCTTGCAGTGGAATTTATATGGCTTGCTTCCTCGATTATTTAACAAGTATTCGCAAGTACTGTACCATATCTGCCTTGAAGCCTCTTTCCTATCAAAAGAGGCAGTGCCTTTTAACAAATTACGGGGGAAATAAATGGCTGTTGGTGTTGATGATTTTAAAAAAGCTCTGCAACTTTGGGCTAGCGGTGTCAGTGTTGTTACAACACAATCTGAAAAATTTGGCGTTCAGGGCATGACAGTAACAGCATTTTCCAGCGTTTCAATTAATCCTCCTCAGATATTGGTTTGCATTAATGAATCTGCCGATACAGGTGAAGGCATTGATGAAAGTCAGAGTTTTGCCGTCAACATTTTAAATTCAGATCAACAAGATGTTTCCAATCAATTTGCCGGCGGCTGCAGTCAAGAACAACGCTTTAAAAATACACCATGGAAAGATGGCATTACTGGCGCGCCGATCCTGGAAGACGGCCTCATGTCCCTGGATTGTAAAGTCATTGAGAAAGTTCACGCAGGCACTCACTGGATCATTATTGGTGAAGTACAAGAGTGCGTATGCCGCTCTGGAGAACCACTTTTATATTATCGCGGCGCTTACCAGCAACTTAAGATTGATAAGCAATCCGAGTTCTTAGGCAAATAAAACTATACTTCCAAGCTTGAATAAAATAATTATTGATTTCCGTTCAGGCACTATTTAGATAAAACAATTGCTCTAATATCGATATTCTAGCTGCAGTAGAATTATCTTTGAACCTAGTTAAAATGTTTTGCTCTGCTTGCATCTTTAGTGCTACCATTGGTGGCAGTAAAAGTTTGAGCTGGCTTTATTATGAGGCTGGGATTTGTAATGTCGACCAAAATTGGCGAATTTTTTAAGTAAGAGTGTAATATGTCAGAGCAAGTTGTAGGTACCGTTAAGTGGTTCAATGATGAAAAAGGTTTTGGATTTATTGAACAAGAAGGTGGCAAAGATGTTTTTGTTCACCACAGTGCAATTCTCGGCACCGGCCGCAAAACCTTGAGGGAAGGCCAAAAAGTTACTATGGAAGTGACTCAAGGACAAAAAGGTCCACAAGCTGAAAATGTAAACCCAATGTAACAAGCTCGTAAATCAGCCCCAAAAATTGACCGATTTTTGGGGCTGATTAGCACTTAAGATGCTCAAATAAGACAGCAAGGTATAAACACATTCTTGCCGGAATGACCGCACATATAGATACACCATCGCGATATTTATATACCCAGTCATCGAAAGAAATACCCTTCCACCGATAACATCTCCACAGAATTTAATTCTCAGATCCAACTCAATATTTCAGTTGAGTTCGAGATCGATAAAGCTAACTGCACTGAAAATGTAAATGTTTTTCAAACGGGTCTAAATATAGCCCTGAGGATTTTTACTCTGCCAATTCCAGGCATCTGTAACCATATCATCTAGATTTTTTTCTACTTTCCAGTTCAATTCTTTTAAAGCCAAATCGGGATTGGCAAAAAACTCAGCGAGATCTCCGGCTCTTCTGGGAGAAATTTTAAAATTCACTTTCCGTCCCGTTACCCTTTCGAAAGCGCTTATGATTTCCAGAACACTGCATCCTCTGCCCGCCCCCAGATTATAAGCTTTGCATCCGCCTAAGCTGAATTTTTCACTTTCCAGCGCTTCTATCGCTTTAATATGACCTTTCACCAGATCAACCACATGAATATAATCCCTGACACCAGTTCCATCTCTTGTGGGATAATCATCACCAAATACCGCTAATTGCTCCAATTTGCCAATTGCAACCTGAGACACATAAGGCATCAGGTTATTGGGAATACCATTGGGATCTTCACCAATCATGCCGCTTTCATGCGCACCTATCGGATTAAAGTAACGCAACAAGGCAATTTTCCAGGGAGATTTAGTCTGACTAAGTTTATCTGCCGCAGACAAATCTCTTAGAATATCTTCAATCATGGCTTTTGAGCGGCCATAAGGATTGACGGCTCCAAGAGGAAAATCTTCTACATACTGAACAGAGGGAGGCTCACCGTAAACCGTAGCGGAAGAACTAAAGACCAATTGTTTAACGTTGGCCTCAGCCATCACTTCAGTAAGAACCAGAGTTCCGTAGACGTTATTATGATAATAATTTAGCGGTTGCTCACAGGATTCACCAACTGCCTTTAAGCCGGCAAAGTGCATTACTGTAGCGATGGATTCCTTGGCAAATATCTCAGTTAAAGCCTTTTTATCGCGTATATCCGCTTGATAAAATTGTAACGTTTTGCCGGTTATTTGTTCCACCCGGGACAAAGACTCGATTTTACTATTGGACAGATTATCAACCACGATAACCTGATAGCCAGATTGCAATAACTCAACACAAGCATGACTACCAATATAGCCAGCACCTCCGGTTACCAACACTACCTGTTTGTTCATGCTACTCAGTTATTTTTAATTTTATCAGATGCACACGTCGACTATCTGCTCTAATCACTTCAAATCGCATTGTGTCCACAACAAGACTTTCACCTTTTTTAGGCATGTGCTCAAGCTGACTAACAATAAAGCCGCCGACAGTATCATATTCATCAGTTGCTAAATGTGTTGAAAAATAGGCGTCGAACTCGTCCATCGGTGTGAGCGCTTTTATCATATACTCATGCGGACCGCGCTGAGAAATATAGCCTTCATCCTCATGCTCGTCGTGTTCGTCCTCGATTTCACCCACGATTTGTTCTAACACATCTTCAATGGTGACCAAGCCTGCCGCCTGCCCGTATTCATCAACGACAATCGCCATGTGATTACCATTGGTACGCAACTCTTTTAGCAATACATTCAAACGCTTACTTTCCGGAACAACACATGTAGTCCGCATTACTTCCTGAACTTTTAGGGTTTTATTTTCTAAGGCACGTGCAAGTAAATCTTTGGCTAATAAAATGCCCACCACCTTACTCCGATCGCCATCGATGACCGGATAACGCGAGTGCCCAAACTCTGTAACCAATGGAAATATAGTTTCCAGTTCGGCATCTTTTGGCACGACAACCATTTGAACACGGGGAATCATAATATCCCTAACCCGCATTTGAGACACTTGTAAAACACCTTCAATCATAGATAGGGCATCTGTATCCAATAAGCGTTTTTCCCGTGCCTCTCTTAATATTTCAAGTAGATCCTCGAGGTCTTGCGGCTCCCCAGTCAGTAAATGGCTGATCTTATCGACCCAGCTTTTCTGTGGGGAGTTTCTACTTGGGGGTTGTTCGTCGCTCATTTGTCTTGCACCTCTATATAAGGATTACTTATTTTCAATTTGTTTAGAATTGCTATTTCTTTGCTTTCCATCTGCTCGGCTTCATCATCGTCAATATGGTCATAGCCTAACAAATGCAATACACCATGCACAATAATATGCGCCCAATGATGCGACAATATCTTGTTCTGTTCCAGCGCTTCTCTTTCCACTACTGGAGCACAGATTACCAGATCACCCAGCAAATTCAGCTGGATACCTTCAGGTACCTCCACCGGAAAACTAAGAATGTTAGTTGGGCCGTGTTTATGGCGATATTGCTCATTGAGCTGAGCGCTTTCCTGTTCATCAACAATTCGAACAACAATATCAGTATCGTGATTCAAGTCAGCAAGTGCTGCATCAATCCAACGTTGAATTTGTTCATGATCCGGCTGCCCGACTGACTCAAATATAGCTTGTATTTCTATTTCGTTCATTGATTGACTTTGTTTTTTTGCTCATACGCTTCATAAGCCGAAACAATGCGCTGAACCAAAGGGTGCCTAACGACATCCCGCACACCAAAAAAAGTAAAACTAATGCCCTCAATATCTTTTAATACCTCAAGTACATGTCGCAAACCGGACATTTTTTCTGAGGGCAAATCAATTTGAGTAACATCACCGGTTACCACAGCAGTTGATCCAAAACCCACACGGGTTAAAAACATTTTAATCTGCTCGACCGTAGTATTTTGCGCCTCATCCAGGATAATAAACGCATCATTGAGCGTTCTGCCGCGCATAAATGCTAATGGCGCCACTTCTATGATGCCTTTATCGATCATTTTTTCAACCCGTTCAAAGCCCAGCATTTCATACAGAGCATCGTACAAAGGCCGCAGATAAGGATCGACTTTTTGTGCCATATCACCCGGCAGGAAACCCAGCTTTTCGCCGGCTTCTACCGCAGGACGCACCAGAATTATTTTCCTGACCTGTTCATTTTGCAGGGCTTCTATAGCACAGGCGACAGCCAGATAAGTCTTTCCGGTTCCCGCAGGACCGACACCAAAATTGATATCGTGAGACATGATTTTTCTCAAATAGTCCTGCTGATTAAGACCCCGCCCCCTAATCATGCCACGCTTGGTTTTAATGGCAACGTTCTGTTGTCCTGCTGATTCTGACGCCACTAAAAGTTCGTCTACCGATGAATCCTGCATGGCCAAATGAATCAGCTCCGAAGTCAGCAGCTCTTTCTCGGTGCTGGCAAATAATTTCTGCATGACAGCGCAAGCCGCTTTTACCGAACTGTCCGGACCGGTTACTTTAAACTGGTTACCGCGATTGGCTATTTCAACCTGAAGACGTGATTCAATCTGCCGCAAATGCGCATCAAATTGACCACAAAAATTGGATAATCTGACATTATCGTCAGGCAATAAAGAAATTTCCTGTGAAATCATGAAATAAAATCAGTTTTTGCTAAGAATTTTATCAACAGAAGAGTCAACTATGCGACCTCGTAGAGAATTGGGCAATGCTTCAGCAATCAGCACATCAACAAACTGTCCGGCCAAACGGGGATGTCCAATAAAATTAACGACCCGGTTATTCTCGGTTCTACCTTGCATTTGCAAAGGATTCTTTTTGGATTGTCCCTCGACCAAGACAGTTTGTACGGTACCGATCATGCTCTGTGATATCGCCATCGTCATTTCGTTAATACGATTTTGAAAACGCTCCAAGCGCTGTTTTTTGACTTCCGCCGGCACATCATCAGGCAAATCAGCTGCCGGCGTTCCAGGACGTTGGCTATAAACGAAACTGAATGACAGATCGAAACCGATTTCTTCAATAAAAGACATGGTTTCTTCAAACTCGGCATCGGTTTCACCCGGAAATCCGATAATAAAATCCGATGACAGGTAAATGTTGGGGCGTACTGCACGCAGCTTGCGGATGATTTCAATGTAGTCAGCCCGCGCATGTCCGCGCTTCATCATTTTTAAGATATGATCACTGCCGCTTTGTACCGGCAAATGCAAATGGTCAACCAGTTGCGGAATTTCGGCAAAGGCTTCAATCAGACTATCGCTAAATTCCATCGGATGTGACGTGGTAAAACGAATGCGATCTATACCCTCCACCGCCGCCACATAATGCAGTAATAGGGCAAAATCGGCGATATCGCCATCGTCCATTACTCCGCGATAGGCATTCACGTTTTGGCCTAACAAATTAATTTCCCGCACGCCTTGTCTGGCCAAAGCGGTAATTTCGGCGATTACATCATCCAGCGGACGGCTGATTTCTTCACCACGGGTATAAGGCACCACACAGAAAGTACAATATTTACTGCAACCTTCCATCACGGAAACAAAGGCTTTTGGACCTTCTGCTCTTGGCTCAGGCAACGCATCAAATTTTTCTATTTCCGGAAAGGAAACATCAACAACGGATTTTTGCTGATTACGGACCTGATCCAGTAACTGCGGCAATCTGTGCAATGTTTGCGGGCCAAAGACGATATCCACAAACGGCGCACGCTTTTGGATAGCCGCGCCTTCCTGACTTGCGACACAACCACCTACACCAATAATCACATCAGGACGTTTGTCTTTAATCTTGCGCCATTTGCCTAAGGCTGAAAATACTTTTTCCTGCGCTTTTTCGCGTATTGAACAGGTATTCAGCAGTAAAACATCGGCTTGTTTCGGGTCATCAATCAATTCAAATCCATGTGAAGCACTGAGCACATCCCGCATTTTATCGGAATCATACTCGTTCATCTGGCATCCATTAGTTTGAATATAAAGTTTTTGTGTCATATTTTTACAGGTAAATCATCCAAAAATCACTGAGGCTATATCCCTCAATTTAAAGCCCGTTTCTTGATTGTATTGAGACGGAATAATAACAAAAAGCCCGAGACAATTGACCGGAGCTGAGTACGGCTGCATGGATGCAGGGGGTAGAGCACCAAAAGCAGGCGCTTTAGGCGATGCAGAGCAATTGCCTAAATATTGGTTATTATAACCTGAAGACTGATTAAACAAGTAATTAAGTCTATTTAAAACGCTTTCCACTCATCATTGCCAGAAGTTATTAGTGGTAATTGCAATTTCGGCTTTGCTGCGGCTATCGGTGGATTTTTACTGACCCTTGGCTTTTTTTGTTTTTTTGTACCGGTGCAGCATTAACTGAGAATCCCTTTATATAAAAACTGTCCGGAAATCCCAGAAGCGCCGGATTTATAAAGCACTTATTTTTGCAATAACGCCAAATTTAGGATGATCCAGATAATAAACTTCATTCGGCTTAATCGGACGTTTTTCATTTAACCTGTAAATAATGGTGTTGCCGGAGTTATCGCTCTGATTAGAGGCATATTCCAAATCAACCACCATGTGCAGACTTTGCTCATGCTGCATCTGGAGATAGCCGTTCAGCTTGCCATCGGCGCTCTGAATATGAACAGGAGCACTCAAACTTCCCTCCCCACGCGGTTGAATCCAGGCAACATGCAAAATAGGCCGATAAGCTGAATCTTTCGATAATGCAGCAACACTGTCATTCAGCGTCATATTATCGGCTTTTTTATAGGCCGACAGCTCCGTTAAGGTCGTCAGCCAGTTAATACGGGTTTCGGTCTGATCAAACACCTCGGTATTCGGCATAGCCTGCAAAAATACAATCAGCTCAATTTGATAGGCATTGCCTTCGGCAAACAAATTACCGCTGAAAAGTCCCAGTATTGCCGCGAGGCTATAAGCTGTTAATTTCACCATTCTCATACCTTCCTACTTCTCAACAACCGTTAATTTTTCCAGCAGCTCAGCTATAAACTCAAGCTTCTCTTCTGTCGTTTCAAACGGTTTTATAAACCTCAACTTATCCGCGCCATCAAACTTATAACATTGCGCCTGCGTTTGTATCAATGTAATCAATTGTTCGGTGTTTATTTTTGGCTCTGCGGTAAAAATAATGCGTCCGCCGCCTGCGTTGGCTTCTATTTTCTTAACGCCCAGTTTTTCAGCTTGCTGTTTTAACTCGGCGACGCTGAACAAAGTCTTCACCGGCTCGGGAAATAAACCGAAACGGTCTATCATTTCCACTTGTAATTCGCGCAAATCGGCTTTGGTTTCTGCATTGGATATACGTTTATAGAGCACCAGACGTGCATGAATATCCGGCAGATAATCTTCCGGAATGAGTGCGGGCGCTTGCAGATCGACTTCCGGCCCTCTCTCCATCGGCGTATCGAGTTCCGGCTGTTTGCCGGATTTTAAGGCACTGACAGCGCGTTCCAGCAATTCGGTATACAGGGTAAAACCGATTTCCTGGATTTGACCGCTTTGCTCGTCGCCCAATAATTCGCCTGCGCCCCGTATTTCCATGTCATGCGACGACAACATAAAGCCTGCGCCCAAATCACCGGACGCTTCGACCGCTTCAAGCCGCTTAATAGCATCTTTGCTCATTAAGGTTTTCGGCGGCACTATGAAATAGGCATAAGCCCGGTGATGCGAACGCCCCACTCGGCCGCGCAACTGGTGCAATTGCGCCAAACCCAATTTATCGGCACGATTGATGATGATGGTATTGGCACTGGGAATGTCGATGCCACTTTCAATAATGGTGGAGCACAATAGTAAATTAAAACGCTGATGATAAAAATCCAACATGACGCGCTCCAACTCACGCTCCGGCATTTGTCCGTGAGCGATTTCAATCCGTGCCTCAGGTACCAGCGCCTCCAGCTCCCTGGCCATTTTCTCCATCGTTTTAACTTCATTATGCAAAAAGAACACTTGGCCGCCGCGCTTGATTTCACGCAAACAGGCTTCCTTAATTTGTGCATCTATCCATTGGCTGATAAAGGTTTTGATGGCATGACGGTTAGGCGGAGGACTGGCGATAATAGAAATATCCCTCAAGCCCGACATCGCCATATTCAATGTGCGCGGAATAGGCGTTGCAGTCAGGGTCAGCATATCCAGCTCATTTCGCAACTTTTTGAAATATTCTTTCTGAGTCACGCCAAAACGGTGTTCCTCATCAATCACCACCAGCCCCAGCGCTTTGTACCTGATGTCCTTGGACAATAACTTATGCGTACCGATGATAATATCGACCTTGCCATGCTCCAGATCATCGGCAATCTCTTTTTGCTGCTTGGGGCTGACAAAGCGGGACATCACCTCGACACGTACCGGCCAGTCGGCAAAACGATCCTGAAAATTCTGGTAATGTTGCTGCGCCAGCAAAGTGGTCGGCACCAATACCGCAACCTGCTTGCCGCTCTGCACGGCAATAAAAGCCGCCCGCATCGACACCTCGGTTTTACCGAAACCGACATCGCCGCAAACCACCCTGTCCATAGGGTGGGGGCTGGCCATATCTTCCAGTATCGCTTCGATGGCGGTCTGCTGATCGGGCGTTTCTTCAAACGGAAACGCGTCGGCAAAAGCAGCATATTCGGTATCCTCAACCTTAAAAGCGTGGCCTTGCTTGACCGCTCTTTTGGCATGAATCTCCAGCAATTCCGCGGCGACATCCCGGATGCGCTTAATGGCTTTTTGCTTGGCCTTGCTCCACTGATCGCCGCCCAGCTTATGCAAAGGTGCATTCTCGGGGCTCACGCCGGTATAGCGGCCGATCACATGCAAAGACGAAACCGGCACATAAAGCTTGTCGTTATTGGCGTATTCCAGAGCCAGGAATTCCGAGGCGATACCGCCAATCTGCAAAGTCTGCAAGCCTAAGTAGCGACCTACGCCATGCTCTTGATGTACCACCGGCGAACCTATCGTCAACTCATTGAGATTATTGACGATATTTTCCAACTGGCTGGCCGCAGACTTTCTACGTCTACGGCGTTGCTGGACTTTTTCGCCAGACAGCAGGCTTTCCGTGATGATCGCGATGGCAGGATTTTCCAAGCACAGACCATGATCCATCGGCGCAACAAGAATGCAAGGCGACAGTTCGGACTGGAGAAATTTATCCCAGCTTTCAACCGGCTTCACGCTGATTTTGTACTGCCTTAATTTGTCTATTAAGGCTTCTCTGCGCCCCGCCGATTCTGCGACAAACAAAATCTTGCCGGCAAATCCGCTTACAAACTTCTGCAATGCTTGAGCAGGCTGCTCCAGCTTGGCATTTATGGTTACATTAGGCAGCGGATGACAATTGAACACAATGCTGTCGGCGGTAACCTCTCCTGAACCCAGATTTATGCGGGTAAATGCGCCGGTTCTTTGTGCCAACTCATCGGCCGATAAAAACAACAACTCAGGATTCAGTAACGGCCTGTCCACATCATATTTTCTTTGCTGAAACCTGTCCTCGGCTTCGGCATAAAAAGCGCGTGAAGTTGCGTCAAAAGTATCCGACATCACCAAAGTCGCTGACTTTGGCAGGTAATCAAACAATGACGCCATTTGTTCTACAAACAGCGGCAGATAATATTCAATGCCGCCGGGCGTAATGCCTTTACTGACATCCATATAAAAATGGTTTTTGGGCGAAGTTTCCGGGAATGCATCCCTGAAAGCCTGTCGGAAATGCTTGATGGATTCATCGGTTAACGGAAACTCCCGCGCAGGGAATAACTGAATCTGCTCGATTTTTTCCAATGACCGCTGCGTTTCAGGGTCAAAAGTTCTAATGGACTCAACTTCCTCATCGAATAATTCAATGCGAAACGGCGCTTTGCTGCCCATCGGGAACAAATCAACTATCGAACCCCTGACCGCAAACTCACCGTGTTGGTAGACTTGTGATACACAATGATAGCCGACGCTTTCCAGCTTGATGCGATTCAGCTCCAGATTAAAATCATCGCCAACTTTAACCGCAAAACTGTTGGCCAGGACATGCTCTCTGGGTGCCAGACGGTGCATCAGTGTCGTCACCGAAACTACCAGTGCGCCGCGTTTTACCTGCGGCAAC